>JBIKMI010000018.1:0-19904 GCA_044359285.1 Kiritimatiellia bacterium | reverse complement strand
CTTCATGATCACCTGCCCCTTCCTGTTCAAGCTCGATACGATCGCCTATTTCGCGCTGTTCCGCTATCATCACTCCTTCCACGCCTCCGAAAGCATTCACCAGACCGCGCAACTTGTCCTGGATGTCTATCGCAACCGGGAGCACTTTTTCATCCAGCCGCTCAAGGTGGACCAGCGTTACAGTCCCACCTTGTACATGTTGCACGAGTGGACGGCGGCGGACGACTGTGTGCCCGTCACTTCGAGCACCACCATTTCGGAAATTCTTTCAGGGATATCCCAGCCCTGGTTGGACTTCTCCGCCACCCGCCCCGGGATCTGGACGAAAAATCTGGCCCGTGCCCAGAAGACCCTTGAGGCCATGCGGGCGGGGGACGCACCGGAACAGGACATCCAGGACTCGTTCCAGCGGCTACTGAGAAGCGCCATCACGCGTGATGAGAAATTCATGCCGCTGATCAGCCGTTACTTTGATCTTGCGGATCTCATGGGCATCATCCACCGGATGATCGGCACCGGGCTGATCGGGGGGAAATCGCTCGGGATGTTGCTGGCCCGGGCGATCCTGCGCAAGATGGCCCCGTCGCTCCACGAGAAGATGGAGCCGCACGACTCTTTTTTTATCGGGGCGGATGTGTATTACACCTATCTTGTCCAGAATGGGTGCTGGGAGTTAAAGCGAAAAGCAGGGGAGGCACTGGTTACCGGTGCGCATCATGATGAGCGGCAGAAGCGACTCCTCACGGGAACCTTTCCCGACCATATCCGACGCCAGTTTATCGAAATGCTGGATTATTTTGGCCAGTCCCCGATTATTGTCCGGTCCAGTTCGTTGCTGGAGGACAGTTACGGCAACGCTTTTTCCGGAAAGTATGAAACGGTCTTCTGTGCCAACCAGGGTCCTCCTGAAAAACGGTTAGAAGCCTTTATGGCGGCGGTCCGGCATGTGTATGCCAGTACGCTCAGCCAGGAGGCCCTGGCCTACCGGACCCAACGGGGGCTGCTGGACCATGACGAACAGATGTCACTCCTGATCCAGCGTGTGTCCGGTGCGTTGTATGGCGACAACTACTTCCCGCAGATTGCCGGAGTGGGATTTTCCTTCAATCCCTATGTCTGGAACGAGGACATTGATCCCGAGGCGGGAATGTTGCGGCTCGTCTTCGGACTGGGCACCCGGGCGGTGGACCGCATCAGCAGCGATTATACCCGCCTGATTGCCCTCAATGCCCCCTCCAAACAGCCGGAGGGCGGGGGCGCGGAGGGAATCCGCTTCAGCCAGCGTGACGTGGATCTCCTGGATCTGACCCAGAACAAGTTGACGGCCAAGGAGTTCAATTCGGTCATTGAGGGCATTCCGCAGGAGTCGTTGGCGCTGGAGCTTTATGCCGATAAAATTTCCTCTGCCACAAGTGATTTCAGGCATCTGACCTTTCATAAACTGGTGGAGGACACTCCATTCGTGGCAACGATGCGTGATATTCTCCGGACCCTTCAGGACGCCTATGAGTATCCGGTGGATATCGAGTTCACTACGAATTTCATGCCTTCTGGAGATTTCCGGATCAATGTGGTGCAGTGCCGGCCCTTTCAGGTTCGCGTTACCGGCGAAGCCGCCGGAATGAGCGCCCCCTCCGTCGTGAGCCGACAGGACGTGCTGATGGAGAGCAATGGACCGGTGATCGGGCAGAGTGCGGCCATACGGGTGGACCGGCTTATTTATGTTGTACCGGCCGTGTATGGAAAAATGAGTGAAAGTGCGCGTTATTCGGTGGCCCGCACCATCGGCAAATTGAACCGCCTGAAGGGCGCTGATACAGTGCCGGTGGTGATGCTGGCGGGGCCCGGGCGCTGGGCCACCTCCACGCCCTCCCTGGGAATACCGGTTTCATTTGCGGAAATCAATTCGGCTTCCGTGATTTGCGAAATTGCCGCAATGCATGAGGGCTTGGTTCCTGATGTTTCACTCGGAACCCATTTCTTTAACGATCTGGTGGAATTGAACATGCTCTATTTTGCCGTCGCGCCGGATAAAAAGGGGCATCAGCTCAATCAGGAACGTTTGCTCTCACTTCCCAATCGGCTCGCGACCCTCCTGCCGGAGGCGTCTGCCATGGAGCAGGCGGTGCGGGTGGTGGATGCTAAGGATATTCCAGGGGGACTCCACCTGAATCTGCACGCCGATACGGTCAAGCAGAAGGTGGTCTGCTACCTCGGGGAATAGCCATGCTACAGCTCCGGCATCTTATTTCGTCCTCTGGTACTCCTCGATCGTCCTGAGATTCCCATAGGGCTCAAGCCCCGCCATGGATTTGATGATGACCGGAATTCCAGACTCGCGCAGGAGGGCGATGGGGTTCAAGCCTCCGTAGACAATCAACCCGACGTGGCCCTCCGATACCGGGACGCCCAGAACCGGCTGATTCGGCTGACCCAGTTCCACAATACCGCCCAGCCCCATGGTCCGCATCTTGCGAATGATTTCTTTGACATCCTCCAACGCGGCAACGGGGATCTCCCGGAACCCGGCGCACAGGATGCCGTTGCCGGTGAGGATCACCTCCCGGACCCGGGTCATGTTGGCCTGGATGAAAATCTCGAGCGGATCCAGCGTGGACCCGCCGTATTCGATCAATTCCACAAACCGTATCGGGATCCGGTTGCGGACCTCCAGCAGGCCGCTGAACCGGGCCTTGACCGGAACCCCCTCGTGTAACAGGGCGCCGCTCACCGTCACACTGCAGACGGTGCCGATGGAAATATAATTCACCGTCGCAAGTTTGCCGGCAATCGCCTCGCCCGGCTTGGCAATCATGATCCGTGAACTGATGGCAAGCTGGTGACGGAACGCCAGTTTCATTTCATTCAAGGCCCGCGAGAGATGTTCCGGCTGAATCAGTGAAATGTTCATGACCACGGTCCCTGTCTTTAGAGACGGGCGGAACGACATCCGGTAGGAGAGATTATCAAACCGGGAGGCCACCACACCCACCTTGTCCACAATATTGGTGTGCGCCAGTTCCTCCCGTCCCTTGACAGTAATCAGGCGGCCTGTCCGGCGACTCGCCAGCTCCGTAAGCCCCGCCCGGTCCATGGCCAGAAGATGTAGCCGGATGGTCCTCGGCTGGACCTCCATCCCCAATGATAAAAGAGCGCCTTGAATTTTTACCGCTCCGATAGGGGCCGGACTGTCGTTTAATATTTTGAGTATCGTCAGGCGGGCCTTGTCTTTTTTTGTCATCGCTCCCTCCTTCGCTGCAGGGGTGTTAATTAATATACGGCACTTATGCCGTTTAATATGTTTGGTTGTGATGATTATTATATTATGAAATTTATTTTACAACCCCTATATTACGGCAAGTTTATGCCGTATTAAGCAATTAAAGGAGACATTCATGAATAAATATGTGGAAAGCGTATTGGAGCAGACGAAGCGCAAGAATGCCGAGCAGGTGGAGTTTATCCAGGCGGTGACCGAGGTGATGGAGTCCATTTCCCCGGTGGTGGAGCGTCATAAGAAGTATCAGGATCATGCGATTCTGGAGCGGATTGTGGAGCCTGAGCGGGTGATCATGTTCCGGGTACCCTGGCAGGACGACAAAGGTCGTTTTCATGTCAACCGTGGTTTCCGCGTGCAGTTCAATAGCGCGATTGGCCCTTACAAGGGGGGGCTGCGCTTTCATCCCTCGGTCAATCTGGGCATCATCAAGTTCCTGGGTTTTGAGCAGATTTTCAAGAACTCGCTCACGACGCTTCCCATGGGCGGTGGTAAGGGTGGTACGGATTTTGATCCCAAGGGGAAATCAGACAGCGAAGTCATGCGCTTCTGTCAGTCATTCATCACGGAACTGTATCGCCATGTGGCGGGAGATACCGATGTGCCCGCCGGAGATATCGGGGTGGGGGGGCGTGAAATCGGGTTCATGTTCGGTCAGTACAAGCGCATTAAGAATGAGTTCACCGGGGTGTTGACGGGGAAAGGGCTCAAATGGGGTGGCTCGTTGATCCGGTCTGAGGCGACGGGGTACGGGGCGGTCTATTTTGCCCAGGAAATGCTGGCCAAGCGGGGTGACTCGATGCAGGGAAAGGTGTGCACCGTATCCGGATCCGGGAACGTGGCGCAATACACCATTGAGAAGGTCAACCAGTTGGGTGGCCGGTGTGTCTCGGTGTCCGACTCGAATGGCACCGTCTATGATCCCACCGGCATCACCGCCGAAAAGCTGGCGTATATCATGGAGCTCAAGAATGTGAAACGTGGCCGTATCAAGGATTATGCCGAGAAGTATGGCTGCCAGTACCGGGATGGGGAGCGGCCCTGGGGAATCAAGTGTGACTGCGCCTTTCCTTCGGCCACGCAGAATGAAATCGCGGGCGAGGATGCCCAAGCGCTCGTTAAGAACGGATGCAAGCTGGTGGCGGAAGGGGCCAATATGCCGACCGATCTGGATGGCGTGGCCGTTTTCCTGAAGGAGAAGGTGATGTTCGGACCGGGCAAAGCGGCGAATGCCGGTGGCGTGGCCACCTCGGGTCTGGAAATGTCGCAGAACTCCATGCGGCTGTCCTGGTCCCGCGAGGATGTCGACCAGAAGTTGAAGGTCATCATGAAGTCCATCCACGACAATGCCTATGCAGCGTCAGTGGAGTATGGTGATGCAGGTAACTATGTGTTGGGTGCGAATATTGCCGGCTTCGTCAAGGTGGCTGATGCCATGATTGACCAGGGCCTGGTCTAAGCTCATCAATTGTTTCGCGTGAAGAACGGGGCGCCTTAACGGGCGCCCCGTTTATTTAGCGACATTGCTCCTCCAAATGGGTGGCAGGACACCAGGGAAGATTCGAATTTGCAGGACGATTCTCAAGCATAAAGTCATGTGTGCGCCGAAAAGCCTGACCCGGACTTCCGGAATGAACTTGTGATGAGGGGCCAAAGATAGTAAGGATAAACCCCTTATGAGTTCGGATCTGAAAACCCGGTATGAGGATATTGTGCGGCGGATTCACGCGGCCTGCGGCAGGGCAGGGCGGGATCCGGCTTCGGTGCAGTTGATGGCGGTGTCGAAAACTCAGCACCCGGATGATATCGCCGCCGTCGCGGCGCTCGGGATCGAAACGTACGGCGAGAACCGGGTCCAGGAGGCCCGGAGCAAAATCCCTTTGTGTCCCGGTCGGTTGCACTGGCATTTAATCGGTCATCTTCAGTCAAATAAAGCCCGTGAAGCCGTCCACCTGTTTGAGATGATTCATTCTGTGGATTCGCTCCGCATGCTGGAGACGCTCGACCGGTTTGCGGCGGACGAGGGGCGGTTGCTGCCGGTCTGTCTTGAGGTTAACGTGTCGGGCGAGCGCAGCAAGTTCGGGATGACGCCGGCTCAGGTTTCTGAGACGCTGGAGGCGGCTAACCGGATGTTCAAGGTGAAGGTGGTCGGGCTGATGACCATTCCTCCTGTTGCCGAAGACCCCCAGGAGGCGCGGCCTTTTTTCCGTGCGTTACGGGAGCTCCGGGACCAGATGCAGCGGGCGGTGGGAGTCACGTTGCCGGAGCTCTCGATGGGAATGTCGCATGATTTTGAAGTGGCGATTGAAGAGGGGGCAACCTGGATCCGGGTGGGTAGTTTGCTGTTCGGCCCCCGCAAGCGAAAGGAAATTGATGAGTTCAGCAACGCCTGATTGGGATGAGGTTGCCACGTCATCCTCTGCGCAAAGCACCCGTCCACCCCCGCGGGCAGCCGGGTGCCTGATCGTGGCGGGACTGAGTGTGGCCTTTGTGATTGCCCTGGCCGTATTCGGGGTTCAGACGAAAGTGGGATGTGATCTTGTTGCCAATACCCTGAAAAAACAGACCGGTTTGGATTTATCCGTCGGGGGAGCGCAACTGGTGGCTCCGTTGGATCTGGTGCTGACCGATGTGCAGACCAAACCGAGCACCACGCCGCTTGGAAATTTCAAGGTTCGCGAAATCCAGATGGGGTGGCGTTGGGGTGGTGAATGGCGCTTGGTTCTCCGTGGTCTGCGTCTCGAATTAGTCAAGATTGCGGACGGCTGGGTCCCGGCCCCGTTCGCGCGGCTGGCCGAGCTGTCGGATGTCCGTGAGACTGTGGCCCTGCTGGCCGGGGAGCCCAAACTGGTGAGCCTGGATATTACGGATAGCGGTGTGCTCTGGAGCACACCCGACGGGGAGCGGCTATCGGCGGTGGATGGGCTGCACATGAGCATGCGCCCGGTATTGCTGGGGGAGCGGCGCTTGAGGATATGTGAGGTCACGGCGCGAAGTGTGTTCCGGACCGGTGGCGTCAAGGGACGGTTGATACGCAGGATGTGGGTGACCACCCAGGAAAATCCCTATCTGGAGGTCGACTACCGGGGGGTGTGGGAGGGAGACAACGCTGCTGTCAAGGATTGGTGGTCGATTCCGGGTGAGCCGGGCAAGCAAGGGAAAGCCAGATGAATATTTCGCGTGTAAAGCAGTTGACGAACATGTTCGCCCGGCAGCGGATACTGGTCGTTGGGGATTTGATGCTCGATAAATATATCCATGGTTCCGTGGATCGCATCTCGCCCGAGGCCCCTGTTCCAGTGGTGCGGGTGGGCCGGGAACGGCAGGTCCCGGGTGGCGCGGCCAATGTGGCGAGTAATATCTGTGCGTTTGGCGGACAGGCGGTCAGCGCCGGCATTGTCGGGAATGATGCGGCCGGGCGGGAGCTGCTGGCATTGATGAGGGACCGGGGCATTGACACCCAAGCGGTGCGTGCGGTCGCCGGATTGCAGACCACCGTGAAGATGCGCGTGCTGGCCGATCGCCAGCAGGTGGTCCGGGTGGACTGGGAAAGTGACCCCCAGCTGCTGGCAGATGATATTCATGCCTTCTGTGAGATGGTTGCCCGTGAAATGGAGTCCTGCGACGGGGTCGTCATCGAAGATTACAGCAAGGGGATTGTCTGTCAGGAGGTCATGGATACGGTATTGCGTACCGCCAAAAAGAAGGGGATTCCTGTCGGGCTGGATCCCAAGGACAATTTAAATCTGACCATCAAGGGTATTACACTGGCCACGCCGAACTATAAGGAGGCGCAGGTCTGTGCCGGTCTGCCGGCCAAGGCGCCGCCGCCCGGCGACCCGATGTGCGATGTGGCGTTGCGGAAAGCGGCAGAAGCCCTGATGAAGATCTGGGAGCCGGAGCAGTTACTGGTGACGCTGGGTGCCAACGGCATGTACATGATGGCCCGGGACGGGGTTCCCTGCGTGATTCCCACCCGGGCGCGTGAGGTGTATGATGTCAGTGGCGCGGGAGATACCGTCATTGCCACTTGCGTGATGGCCTTGGCGGCGGGTGCGACCTATGATGAAGCGGCGGTGCTGGGTAACAATGCCGCCGGTGTGGTGGTGGGGAAACTGGGGACGGCCACCTGCTCGCCGGATGAACTGATTGCCAGCGTGGAGGCGAATGAGCTCTAAGCGCGAACGAGTGGTGGGCGTGATTCCTGCGCGGTGGGCATCCACGCGGTTGCCCGGTAAGGCGCTGGTCTCCCTTTGCGGGAAGCCGTTGATCCAATGGGTGATGGAGCGGGTCCGGTTGGCGGACCGGCTGGACGAGGTGTTGGTTGCCACCGATGACGAGCGGATCCGCGCGGTCGTGGTGGCCCTGGGCGGGACGGCCGTGATGACGCGGGTGGACCATCCGTCCGGCACGGACCGGGTGGCTGAAGCGGTGGCGGGGCGGGATGCCGGCATTGTCATCAACATCCAGGGGGATGAGCCCCTTATCGATCCGGGATTGATCAATGGACTGGTGGAGGTTATGCTGAAAGCTCGGGACTGGGATATGGCCACGGCCGCCACGCCCGTTCTTACGGCGGATGAATTGGGCAAGCCCTCGGTGGTGAAAGTGGTATCCGGGGAGCAGGGGCAGGCTTTGTATTTTTCGCGGTCGGTGATCCCGTATGTACGGGATCTTGCCCCCGCCGGATTGGTGCATTGGCGCCATGTGGGGATTTATGCCTATCGGCGCGCCTTTTTGGACCGGTTGGTGGCGACGCCGCCGTGTGGGCTGGAACTGGCGGAAAAACTGGAGCAATTGCGCGCCTTGCATCTCGGAGCACGGATCAAGGTGGTGGAGACGCAGGAGATAGGGTTGGGGGTGGACACCCCCGAGGATGTAGTGCTGGCGGAAGCGGCGTTGAGACGTGCGGGATTGTCACTAAAATAGAATGCGAGCGGGAATCATGAGTAAAGCGGTGGATGTCGGGAGTGTGAGTGTCGGGGCGAAACGTCCGTTGGTGTTGATCGCGGGGCCCTGTGTGATTGAAAGCCGCGAGGGCTGCCTGGAGATTGCCGGCAAGCTGGTGCGTCTCGCCAAGTCCCAGAAAATTTCCCTGATCTTCAAGGCGTCGTACGATAAGGCCAACCGGTCGTCCGTGCGCTCGTACCGCGGGCCGGGGCTGGAGCGGGGATTGGCCATTCTTAAGGAGGTCAAGGAGCGTTATGGTGTTCCCGTCCTGACGGATATCCATACTGTCGAAGAGGCGGGGCGCGCTGCAGAAGTGGTCGACATCATTCAGATTCCCGCCTTTCTCTGCCGTCAGACCGATCTGGTGGTGGCTGCCGGGAAAACAGGCATTCCGGTCAATGTGAAAAAAGCCCAGTTCATGGCGCCCGGCGATATGCGCAACGTGATCCAGAAAATCGAGTCGACCGGGAACCGGAAAATCATTCTGACGGAACGCGGGGTCTCGTTCGGCTATAATAATTTAGTAGCCGATATGCGGAGTCTTTTGATAATGCGTGAATTCGGTTATCCGGTGATATTTGACGCCACCCATAGCGTGCAGCGACCGGGTGGTGCCGGGGATCATACCGGGGGAGATGGCTGTTGGGCGCCGGCGTTGGCGAGGGCGGCGGTGGCCACGGGATGTGATGGAGTGTTTATTGAAACGCATGTCAAGCCCGAGGAGGCGCTGTCCGATAAGGATAATACAATCGCGTTTTCCGCGATGGGGCAACTCTGGCGGACATTAAGGAAAATTGATGAGGTCGTGCGTCTTGCGTAATCGTTTGATCAAACTCCTGGTGCTGGCCTTCCTGGCCTGTGGGCCGTTGGCCTTTGCCCAGCAGCTTGGCGGTATGGAAGATCGTGAGATCGATGACTTCCGTATTCCGGAGTTCGATGCGAATGGAGTGCTGAAATCCGAGATTTTCGGTAAAAAGGCAAAAATGCTGGCGGACAGCAAGATCCGGATTACCGGCTTGCAGATCATCATGTATAAGAAACAGCTGGTGGCCGGTGCCACCAATGAAGTGGATGCCGTGCTGACCTCGGAGCACTGCACCGTGGATCAGAAGACCAAGGATGCGTTTTCCAATGCCGAGATGAAAATAGTGCGGGACAATGTGGTGATCACGGGGAAGGGGTTCCGGTGGTCCGCTGATAACCAGCGCATTGAGATCCTGAATAACTTTTATATGGTGATGTCGGGACGCGTCAAGGTGTGGCCCCTGATGAAGGAGAAAAAGTGAATATGAAGAAGCTATGGGTGACGATGATGGCGGGCTGGCTGATCCTTGCGGGGGCAGTGTTGACGCAGGCTCAGGAGCGTGAGGCCACAGCCGTGACGGGAATGACAATGGGGAGCGGGGCCAATGAGACCCGTATTTCCGCCAAGCGGGCCGACTATGATATTTCGCGCAATGTGCTCGTCCTGGACGGGAATGTCGTGGTGAGTGATCCCCGGGTGACCATCAAGGCGGACCAGATCACCATGGAGATGACGACCAACCGGGAGCCGAAAATGGTGACGGCCGTCGGTTCAGTGGATATTGAGCAGGATTTGAGTCCAGTTACCCCGGCTGCTCCGAAAACGGCGGCCATCAAGGGATTCCGCCGGGCCACGTGTGGCCGGGCGGTCTACAGTGTCGTTTCAGGGATCACGGTGCTGACAGACAAGCCTGTGATCACTCAGGAGGGCATGACCCTGCGCGGCTCGCGCATCATCTACAGCCGCGATGAGGATAAGGTTCATATTGATAATTCATCCGGTTCCTTTTTGCCCGGTGAAGGGAAAAGCGATCTCGGTGAAATGATGAAGCCCAAGAGTGCGGCCAAGCCCCAGAAGTGAGGATGTTGTGGATCCGTTAATCAGAACTGAGGAACTCGTCAAGGCTTATCGCGGGAAAACCGTGGTGCATGGCGTCAGTGTGAATGTCAATGCCGGTGAAATTGTAGGGTTACTGGGCCCGAACGGGGCCGGAAAAACAACAACCTTTTACATGATTGTGGGGCTGATCCGGCCGACGGGCGGTAAAATCTTTTTCAAGGGAAAAGATGTGTCGGCCAAGCCCATGTTTCAACGGGCGCGGATGGGAATGGGCTATCTGGCGCAGGAGCCATCGATTTTCAGAAATTTGACCGTTTCAGATAATATTATGGCCATTCTGGAAACCCGGAATCTCAGTTCGCGGCAGCGTAAGCAACGGATGGGTGAGCTCATGGAGGATCTGGGCATCTCGGGCCTGGCCAATCAGAAGGCGTTCACCTTGAGCGGGGGAGAGCGGCGGCGGTTGGAAATCGCCCGGGCCTTGGTCACGGAGCCGGCGATGATCCTGTTGGATGAGCCTTTCAGCGGTGTTGACCCCCTGGCCGTTTATGATGTGCAGGAGATTATCAAGAGTTTGCGCAAACGGGGGTTGGGCATTCTGATTACCGATCACAGCGTAAGGGAAACGTTGGCCATTGTGGATCGGGCCTACCTGATTTGCGAAGGCCGGGTGTTAAGAGAGGGGCCCCGTGAATTCCTGATTAATGATGAGGTCAGTAGGGAGTTGTATTTGGGCCCGCGATTCAGTATGTAAGGAGCAGGAGGAGACTATTATGACAATCGAAATTACAGGCAGACACGTAGAAGTGAGTAACAGTATGCGGGATTACGCCGGAAAGCGTCTTGATAAGCTGGTGGCTGAATTTCCGCGGATTGATAAAATCCACATGATTCTGGATATCCAGAAGTTCACGCATCTCGCCGAGGTGATTGTGCATGCGGCACGTCACATTCAGCTGGAGGGAAAGGCCTCATCTGAAAATATGTATGTCTCAATTGATGAAGCCGTGGATAAAGCCGAGGCCCAGCTGCGCAAGACGATGGATAAACGTCATGAGCACAAGGGGCATAGCAAGCTCCGAGACCTTGAGCCCGTTCCGGTGGTGGAAGCGGATTAATTATGACTGATGCGGCAGTGGAGAAATCTTGTGCCTCGGTTGGAGATTTCCTGAAGGCGGCGAAAGGCCGTCTGGATCTTGACTTGGTGGCAGGCGCGTCCGGTTTGACCCGGCGGATTGAAGAATCCGCAATCAACCGGCCCGGTCTGGCGCTGACGGGGTTCTTCCAGTATTTCGCTCCCCGCCGCATTCAAACGCTTGGCCATGCTGAAATGGCCTATCTGGCCTCCCTCAGCGCGGGGGACCGTCACGAGCGGTTGAAGCAACTTTTTATGCGCCACATTCCCTGTATTGTGGTGACCCGGCGTCATCGGATCCTCCCGGAACTGCTGGAATTAGCCGAGGAGTACAAGACGTGTCTCCTGCGGACCCCGGCCATTACCAAGAACTTTGTCAATGGTGCCACCGTGATCATGGGAGATCTGCTGGCGCCCCATATGGTGTTGCAGGGGACGATGGTCGAGATTCTGGGCGTGGGGGTGCTGCTGACCGGGAAGCCCGGCGTGGGGAAAAGCGAAACAGCGCTGGCGCTCATCAAGAAAGGGCATTGCCTGGTTTCGGATGATGTGACGTCGCTCCGGGTTGACAGCGCTCAGGATGTGATCGGCTCCCCGATCGGGGTGATCCGCTACCATATGGAGATCCGTGGGCTGGGCATCATTCATGTGCCAAGCCTTTTCGGGGTGGCTTCGGTTCGCAACGAAAAGAAATTGGATCTCGTGATCAATTTGTGTAGTCCGGAAATGATTCTCGCGGAGGACCGGAGCGGGCAACTCATCCAACAGCGCACCATTCTGGGGGTGAATATCCCCACTATAGAAATTCCGGTTGCGCCCGGGCGGGATGTCGCGAATATTGTGGAAGTGGCGGCTTTGGACCAGATGCTGAAACGACTGGGTCATGATGCGGCCAAGGAACTGGATGACAAGTTGATATCCGTGTTGGCGAAGGATGATAAACAGGATGAGTAACGTGGGTCATAAACGTGATGCCTCTGAACGGATTCTGGTCCGTGATGTCAAGATTCAGAACAAGCTCGGGCTTCATGCGCGACCGGCGGCTCTTTTCGTCAAGGCCGCGAGCCGGTTTGTCTCGGATATCACCGTTGAGAAGGGGTGCAGCAAGGTCTCCGGCAAGAGCATTATGGGGCTCATGACGCTGGAGGCGGGCTTCGGGACGACCCTCAGGGTCGTGGCCGACGGCATTGATGCGGAGGCCGCCCTGGATGAAATCCAGTCGTTAATGGACAGCAAATTCTTCGAAGGTTAATCCCTATGACGACGGTGCAGGGCTCCCCCGGTCTGGCGGATATTATCCTGCATGGCGTGGGCGTCTCTCCCGGGGTCGTGATCGGCCCCGTCTACAAGGTCAGTCCCGAAGAAGCTGAATTTTCCGAGCGTATACTTAAGTTGGATGAGGTCGGAGAAGAACGGGACCGCTTCAAGGCGGCCGTCGTGGTGACCAGGCGGCAGATCACCGTGATCCAGAATAATGTGAAACGGGCGATTGGCCAGCAGGATGCCACCATTTTCGATGTTCACAAATTGATTCTGGATGATGCCGCTTTTTTCGATGAAACGATCCGGTTGATTGAAGTCGATTATCTCAACGCCGAGTCCGCCGTTCGCGTGGTTACAAACCGGTATGTCGAAGCCCTTTCGGCGGTTGAAGACGAGTATCTCCGCGAGCGGGTTTCTGATTTCAAGGATGTCGCCCGGCGGGTCCTGCGCAACTTGACCGGTGAAAAATCGCACGCGCTGGATGGGTTGAAAGAGAAAAGCATCGTTGTCTCGCCCGATCTGACCCCCTCTGAAACCGCCACCCTGCGGCGTAGCCTGGTTTTGGGGTTTGCCACGGATATGGGGAGCCGTACATCGCATTCCGCCATCATGGCCCGGGCGATGGGGATCCCGGCAGTGGTCGGGCTGGGCGATGTAACCCATAAGCTTTCCAGTGGCGACTGGATTTTGATGGATGGAACCGAGGGGGTGGTAATCCTCCGCCCTTCGGAGGCGACCCTTAAAAAATACAACAAGCTGTCCCAACAGCGGAAAATGATCGAGACCCGGCTGACGCAACTGTGCGACCTTCCGGCTGAAACACTGGATCATCACCGGGTGACCCTTTCCGCCAACATCGAGTTTCTTGAAGAAGCCAGGGAAATCCGCAAATATGGGGCCCGCGGGGTGGGGTTGTTGCGTTCAGAGTATCTCTATATCTCCCATGATGAACTGCCGACGGAGGAGGAGCAACTGGCTGCCTATAAGGGGGTGGCTTCACTACTGGCCCCTGACCCGGTGATTGTCCGGACCGTTGATTTGGGGGGCGACAAGTTTGCCTCTTCCGTGCGAATGCCGCCCGAGATGAATCCCTTCCTCGGATTCCGTGCGATCCGCTTCTGCCTGGCACAGCCGGAAATGTTCAAGACCCAGTTGCGGGCCATTCTGCGGGCAAGCGCCTTCGGCAAAGTCAGGATCATGTACCCTATGATCAGCAATGTGGGAGAGGTGATCCGGGCGAATGCCATATTGGAGGAGTGCAAGGCGGAATTGCGCCGGGAATCCCTGGCCTTTGATTCCCAGATTGAAGTCGGGGTCATGATTGAGATCCCCTCAGCCGCATTGACGGCCGATATCATTGCCAAGCATGTCTCGTTTTTCAGCATCGGAACCAACGATCTGGCCCAATACACCCTTGCGGTCGATCGTGTCAACGACCGGGTGGCCCATCTGTATGAGCCGACCCATCCCGCCGTTATGCGCCTGATCAAAACAACCATTGAGGCGGGGCATGCCCGGGGACTCTGGGTTGGGGTTTGCGGGCAGATGGGAGGGGACCCGCTGATGACCTTGCTGTTGATGGGGTTGGGAATTGATGAGTTAAGCATGGTTCCCGCCTCCGTGCCTGCCGTCAAGGAGCTGATTCGCAGTGTGACGCGGGTGCAGGCTCTGGAGTTGGCCCAGACGGCACTGTCCTGTGAAACGGCTCAGGAAGTCCTGAAACACTGCCGCGCGCTGGTGGCGAAAGTTGCGCCTGAAATACTTGAATTAGTGAAGTAATTAAGGTAAAAATGAAATTTCTTGGCTGAAAAAGGCCTGAGTAGTCATAAATCAAGGGGAATATCATGAGCGATCGTTACTTGTTTACGTCAGAATCTGTTTCCGAAGGCCATCCGGATAAAGTGGCCGACGGGATTTCCGATGCGATTTTGGATGCCAATCTTAAGCAGGATCCAAGGGCCCGCGTGGCTTGTGAGACGTTGGTGAGCACCGGGCTGGTCGTCGTTGCCGGTGAAATTACCACCAAGGCGATTGTCAATTTCGCTGATATTGCCCGCGAAAAGATCCGCAAAATCGGCTATACGGATCCCGATCTCGGGTTTTCGGCGGACAGCTGTGCCGTTATGGTTTCGATTGATCGCCAGTCCCCTGATATTTCCCAGGGCGTGACCTCGGGGCAGGGGCTGTTCAAGGAGCAGGGTGCGGGCGATCAGGGGATGATGTTCGGGTATGCCTGTGATGAGACCCGTGAATTGATGCCGATGCCGATTATGTTCGCCCATCGCCTGACCAAGGCCCTGGCAAAAGCGCGTCGTGACGGCACCTTGCCGTTCCTCCGTCCGGATGGCAAGTCCCAGGTGACGGTGGTGTACGAAAACGGCCGCCCGGTCAGTGTGGATACCGTGGTTGTGTCCTCTCAGCACAGTCCGGATGTGTCCTACAAGGTCCTCAAGGAGGGCATTATCGAGGAAATTGTCCGGAAACAAATTCCTGAAAAACTTTTAAAGAAGACCAGGTTTCTCATCAATCCCACCGGGCGGTTTGTCATTGGGGGCCCACATGGTGATAGCGGGTTGACCGGTCGCAAGATTATTGTCGACACCTATGGGGGCATGGGCCGCCACGGGGGCGGGGCGTTTTCCGGCAAGGATCCGTCCAAGGTCGACCGCAGTGCGGCGTATATGGCCCGCTATGTGGCCAAGAATGTCGTGGCCGCGAAATTGGCGCAGCGATGTGAACTCCAACTGGCCTATGCCATCGGGTACCCGGAACCTGTCTCGGTTCATATCGATACCTTCGGCACCGGATTGGTCAGCGATGCTGCGATTGTCAAGGCGGTCAAGGCGGTGTTCGGTTTGAAGCCTGCCGAGATCATCAAGACGCTGGATCTGCTTCGCCCGATTTATGAGGCCACCTCTTCGTACGGGCATTTCGGGCGCACGGAGAACCTGAAGTCGTTCACCTGGGAACGTGTGGACAAGGTGGATGCGTTGTTGGCAGCAATTTAATTAGAAGGGATGGAATAGTATGGCGACGTTGGACATTCATGAAGTGATGAAGTTGTTACCCCACCGGTATCCTTTTCTCCTGGTGGATAAGATTATTGAGTGCGATGACCTTAAACGCATCGTGGGGATCAAGAATGTGACCATTAATGAACCCTTTTTCCAGGGTCACTTCCCGGGTTTGCCGGTGATGCCCGGGGTGTTGCAGATTGAAGCGATGGCGCAGACGGGCGGGATCCTGATCAATCGCATGTCCAAGTCGAGCGATCGCGTGCCGTTCTTCATGTCGATTGACAAGGCCAAGTTCCGGCGCGTGGTGAAGCCCGGCGACCAGTTGCGTATCGAGATTGATATCATTACCCATAAGACCAAGATCGCCCGATTCTCCGGAAAGGTTCTGGTTGACGGGGAGCTGGCCTCCGAAGCCGAATTGATGTGCATGTTGGCGGATCAGAAGGTGCCGGCATGACGAAGATTCATCCTTCAGCGATTGTGCATGAAGGGGCTTTACTGGGTGTGGATGTTGAGATTGGCCCCTATAGCATCATTGGCCCGAGTGTGAAACTCGGGGACCGGACCAAGGTGATGCCTCAGGTCTTTCTTGACGGCATGACAAGTATTGGCACTGAATGCGTGATTTTTCCCTTTGCGAGCATTGGAAGTCAGACTCAGGATCTGAAATACAAGGCTGGAAACAAGACCTATGTTGAGATAGGGGACCGGACTACGGTGCGTGAGTATGTGACCATTAACTCCGGCACGGCTGACGGCGAAGTGACGCGCATTGGCTCCCAATCTCTCATTATGGCGTATTGCCATGTGGCGCATGGGTGTAAGGTCGGGAACCGCGTGATTATGGCGAATAACGCCTCATTGTCAGGGGATGTCCTGGTTGAGGATGATGTGGTGATCGGCGGGATGTCCGGTATTCATCAATTCACACGGATCGGGACCTGCGCGATGATTGGCGGCATGGCGAAGATCACGCAGGATGTGCCTCCCTACATGCTGGTGGATGGCAATCCCTCAGGTGTGCATGGGATCAATTCTGTGAAACTGCAGCGGCTAAATGTTCCAGCCGAAACGGTGGCGCTCGTCAAGAAGGCCTTCAAGCTTCTCTATCGCGAAGGCTTATCTACCCGACAGGCGATGGAGAAGATTCATGTTGAGTTGCCGAAGACGCCTGAGATTGAGCGTTTGATCAAGTTTATTGAGACCTCGGAGCGGGGCATTCTTAAGTGACTGTCTGTCCCGGGGCAGGGAGGACTATGTGTCGATCACTGCCATTGGTTTGCCTGGGAATGGCCCTGACGCTGTCAGGGCTTGACCTTTCTGCCGCTGACGAACGCCCGGTGGCGGTCACCTCGCCCCAGTCCTCTGTTAATTTCACCTTCAGCCAGGTGGATGTACGTTCCTTTGTTAAGATCATTGGCGAGATTACTGGACGCCGTTTCATTGTGGATGAGGCCGTTAAGGGCCAAATCACCGTGGTCGCCCCCCGGGTGCCCGTAGCGGAGGCCTATCCACTGTTTACGCGCATCCTCGAATCCGTTGGGTGTGCCGTCATTGAAGAGCCGAATTTAAACCGTATTGTCGTGATGCCCTCCCGGACCCTGGTATCTGCACCGGTGATCGGGGTGAATGGCCGTATTGAGGGGAACGGGGTCATTACCCGTGTGATCCGCTTGAAGAATACCAATGTGGCGGATCTGCGGAAGATTCTCGACACCTTGACGGGCCGCGAAAAGGGTGCCACGGCGGCTATTCTGGAATCGTCGAATCACATTATCCTGACCGATACGGTGAATAATGTACGGCGGTTCGAGCAAATTATTGCAGAGATTGATCAGGCTGGAATCGGAACCGTCAGCGAAGTGGTTTTTCTCAAGCATGCGGATGCGGCGGAATTTGTCCGGCAATACAATCAAACCGTCGGGCCGCGTCCGATGATTCGTGACGGTGTGCCCGCCCCGCGCGGGAACGAACTGATCATGGTCTCCACGCCGCAGTCCAACAGCCTGATTCTGATCGGGCCCGCTTCCGAAATTACAGAAGTTAAAAAACTTTTGGCCCTTGTGGATGTCGAGACCAGTACCGGGCGTGGCAATCTGCACGCCATCTTCCTGAAATATATCAGTGCGGAGGAGGCGGCCAAAAGCCTGAACGCCCTGTTGGAGCGCTCGTCGGGCAAGGATCCCCCCAAGGCCGGAGAGCGGAAAAAGCTTTCGGTTGAGGCCAGTACGGCCAATAACGCGCTGTTGGTGGATGCGTCTCCCATTGATTTTGTGCTGTTGAAGTCGTTGGTCGATGAACTCGACCAGCTCCAGGACCAGGTTCTGACCGAGGTGGTGATTGCCGAGGTCAGTGCTGATGATACCCTGGATGTGGGAGTGGAATTGACGGCATTGAATGCCCCGTCGAAGGTCGGTGATTCGGTGATTCAGGGAAGTACCCGCCTGAGCGACAATTCAAGCAGTATTAACGACGTGATTCAGAAAGGGGTTTTCCCGAAAGGAATCATGATGGGCGTGGCACGTGGGACCCGGCTGGACAGTAGCGGAAATATGGTGAATAGCTTCCCGGGCCTCATCAACATCAACGCCCTGCAGTCCAATGGGAAGGTTAAAATCCTGTCAAGTGTTCCCCTGGTTACCCAGAACAACAAGGAAGCCAGCGTCAGCGTGGTGAATAATATCCCGATTCTTAAATCCACCATCCAGGGTGGCTCGGGGACATCACGCGATGTGATCCAGAATATTGAACGCCTGGATGTCGGCATTAAACTCAAGTTGACGCCGCGGATCACTCCCTCCAATGAGGTGTGCATGATCTTGAATACCAGTATTGAGGCCATTATTGATTCCGGTCCCTCTGATACCCCGTTTGCCCCTACGATTGCCCGACGTGAAGTGTCGACGACGGTAACGGTGCCGGATGGCCGCACGATTGTCATCAGTGGCCTGATCCGTGAAGACCGGTCCAATGTCATTCGCAAAATTCCACTACTGGGCTCCATTCCGGTCATCGGTTTTCTGTTCCGGCGCACGGTGGAATCCAAGAAGCGGACCAATTTGATTATTTTTGTGACCCCGCGTGTAATGTCAACGGACGTGACGGCCAGAGCGGCAACGGAACGCTGGAGTCAGAAGACCGGCTTGAATATCACCAATTCGGAAGCGTCCGTGATCAGTCCGCAATGAGTTAACGGAAGGGTCGAATGACCACAAAACTTCGTTATGCATGGTATGGCCTGACGTTACGCCTGAATGACGAAGACAATAAGGTGATGGTGAGTAGCAGGATGATTCCGGTCGGCACTTCAAGCCGGCCTTCATTCGATATTGTGTTGGCATGGGTGATTTGGTCTACTTGCATTCCGTTTCTGCGCGATGAATAGACTGCGTGCAGTGAACGAGCCGAATTCAAGATTTATATTGATCGTCTGAATGAACAATCAGGAAAGCTTTAATGTGATGTGTCACGGGCGAAATACTATCTTCCTGTCCCTGGTTCCCTTCAGGCGCCAGATGATGAAGGAGTGCCTGGTGAATTTGAAATGAGCAAGTCCATGGACAACATAGAGACGCTGCGGGCGCGAGCTCTTGAATTCGGGCTGGATTTCCTGGCTGAAATTGGAGATGAGTCGCTTGACTCGGCATTGGTACAGGGAATCCCCGTTGAGTGGGCGCGTACGCATTGCCTGCTTCCTGTCCGTCTGGACGGTGAGTTATGTCTTCTGGTGACCGATCCTGCCGAGGTTGGCAAACATCAGGATATTTCCCTGTTGGTTGGAAATGAACTTCGTCCCGTTGTGGCGCCGGGTGAAACCATTCTCAAGGCCATTGAGCGGTGTTATGTCAGCCGGCGCGAATCAACTGAAGATTTCCTGCGCGATATGGATCAACCGGCGGAGGGCGATGAGTTGGCGGGTGCCGCTCGTTCGGATGATCTTCTGAAAACGGCGGAAGAAGCGCCCGTTACTCAACTGGTAAATGTGATTTTGCTTGAAGCCGTAAAAGCACGGGCTTCGGATATCCACTTTGAACCTTTTCATTCACGCCTGCGGGTCCGTTACCGGGTAGATGGGGTGCTGTATGAGCAGGCGAGCCCGCCCAAGCACTTGGAACGGGCTCTGGTGTCGCGCATCAAGGTCATGTCTCATCTGGATATCTCTGAAAAGCGCTTGCCACAAGATGGCATGGCGCGGGTGAGAGTGGGGGAGCGCGAAATTGACATCCGTGTCTCCACCGTGCCGGTTGCCGAAGGCGAGCGGGTCGTCTTGCGTTTATTGAATCGCGATTCTTCCATCATGACGCTGGGCGATCTCGGGATGCCGGAATTGATGAACCGTTCATTTGATGCTTTGTTGCATGAGGCGAATGGGTTGATCATTGTGTGCGGGCCCACTGG
>JBIKMI010000026.1:0-17334 GCA_044359285.1 Kiritimatiellia bacterium | reverse complement strand
GCGGTAAAACGACCACGCTGTATGCCGCCATCCAGAAACTCGATACCCGGGGGCGCAATGTGATGACCATTGAGGATCCCATTGAATACCAATTGCAGGATATCGGGCAGATGCAGGTGAAGCCGAAAATCGGGCTGACGTTCGCCCGCAGTTTGCGACATATCCTGCGGCAGGATCCCGATGTGGTGCTGGTGGGGGAAACCCGGGACAGCGAGACGGCCGAAATTGCGGTCAGGGCCTCTTTAACCGGGCATCTGGTGTTCACAACCCTGCATACCAATGATGCGGCCAGCGCGGTGATCCGCATGATGGACATGGCCGTGGAACCGTATTTATTGGCCGCGGCGTTGCGCGGCGTACTGGCACAACGGCTGGTCAGGCAGCTCTGTCCCCATTGCCGCAAGCCGGTCACAGTCTCGCCTCGTGAGCTGTCACTCCTGGGGGCGGCAGGCCAGCGGTTACAGGGCGCCACCCTCTATGCTCCGGCGGGATGTCCCCAATGTCTGGGTGGCTATCGGGGGCGAATCGGTATTTTTGAGATGCTGGTGATGAACAACGAAATTGAAGCCCTGATCCGCAGTGGGGCTTCGGCCGCCCGGCAGATGCGCGATCTGCCCGGGTGTGAGACCCGATTGACCATGCTGGATGATGGACTGGATAAAGTGCTGGCTGGCCGCACCAGTCTGTCCGAAATCATCTATGCCCTGGGGATTTCAGGAGCATAAATGCGGACGTTTGCGTATACAGGCTTTGATAGTGCCGGCGCGGTGAGACGTGGCCTGATCGAAGCACAGGACCTCAAGGAGGCGCGTGAAAAACTGATGGCCCGCGGGGTGCTTCCCCGGGAGGTCTCTCCCTCGGAGTCGATCGCCGGTGCTTTGCTATCTGTCCGGCGCGGCACTTCTTTCAAGGCTGAAAGCCGCGTGGCGTATTACCGGGAACTCGGTGTGCTTCTCGGGGCGGGACTCCCGCTGGTGTCTGCCATGGAAATCCTGATGGAGTCTCCGGAATTAGGGGTGTCGCCCTCGCTCCTGGCCGGCGTACGGGACCGGATCCGTGAAGGCGCCTCCCTGGCGGTCGCACTCTCAACCATGGCGCCCCATATCAAGCCTTATGAAAAGGCTATTCTTGAGGTGGGTGAGAAGTCCGGGAATCTGGAGGCCATGCTGGAGCGGCTGGCCTTGTTCCTTGAAGAGCAGGAGCAGTTGCGCGAAAAAATTATCTCAGCGCTGATTTATCCGGGCATCATTTTCACCTTTGCCATTATCGTCGCCATAGTGCTGTTGGGGTTTGTGGTGCCGGCAGCGGCTTCCGTGATCACTGAGCAATCCGATAAGTTGCAATTGCCCCTGTTGACCCGGTTTATGATGACGCTGGGACGGGGGTTACTGTTCGGTGTGCCACTCGCCCTGCTGGCCGGTCTTTTTGGCCGCTCCTACTTAAAACAGCGGATGGCGACGGAGCCGGCGTTGCGTTACCGGCTTGATCAATGGGTCTTTCAAACACCGTTGGTGGGACGTGGCTATACGATTGCGGTCAATCTCCGCTGTGCCAGGACGTTATCCATCCTGCTCCAGGGCGGGGTCGGGTTGGTGGATGCCATGGCGTTGGCAGGCCGCTCAACCGGCAGTGCCTGGGTAGCGCATTTGATGCAGGCCGAGGCGGAATCCATCCGGCATGGGAGCAGTCTGGCTGACGCCATGCGGCGGATCCCGCCGCTGGCCCGCTCCCTCCCCGCCTGGATTCAAGCGGGAGAGGCCAGTGGTGCCCTGGAGCGGCTGCTGGATACGGCCGGCAATGCCTATCAGCATCAATGGAACCGCTATGTCAGTCGAACCCTGAGCTGGCTTGAGCCTGTCCTGATCATTTCCATCGGGATCTTTGTCCTACTGGTGACGCTATCGGTTCTCCTGCCGATTATCTCCCTGAATCAGACGCTGGGGTGAGGAAGAAGGAGACAGGATTCAGTAGTCAGGATCCGGAATTCAGAATGAAACGATCGCCTGTTGATAAAAAACCGGGGAAGAGGGGGCGAACCCCCTGGTTTCTCTACCTGATTGAATGTGTAGATCGGAGCATTTACACCGGGATTGCGGTGGATGTCGCCGCCCGGTATGCGGTGCACAAAAAGGGGACAGGTGCGCGCTATACCCGCTCCCATCCCCCGCGGAAACTAATGGCCGTGGTGGAATATCCCAGTCGCTCGGCGGCCTCCCAGGCGGAGTATCTGATCAAACAGCTGACGCCCCGTGAGAAGCGGGCGTTTGCGCGGACTGCCAAGACGGGGGGGTGAGAAGTTGCCCCGTCATCTCACATCCGCGGGTGGCAGGGCAGATCGCCTCCAAATCCTTGTACTTCCAGTGCATGGGGAAATCGCGGCATTGGCGGGGTTTGTCCGCTTGAATGAGGCAGGCGGGCGGCGTGCCTTCCAGAAAAATACAGGCGCCTTCCGCTTGATCCTTCAGCGATAATCCCCGGCGGTCATCCCGGAGGCGGGTGAATTGAGCGGTGAAAGTGCTCACATCCAGGCCTAGCCCCGCGGCAATGGTCTCCGCCTCGCCGTCGTCAAGGCGCACTTCCCCCTCGTGACGACAGCAATTCCCGCAGCGGAGACATTGAAAAAGGTCAGTCATAAATGAGTTGTTGAGTTGTCAGGTTGTTAAGTTGTTGATCGAAACCCTGAATGTCTTTAATTTCCCTCAACAATCCAACAACGGAACAACCCAACACTGTATTATTTTGAACCCACCTCGATCACGCTGGGGTCATAATTGGCTGGAGCCTCGAAGCCGAGTAAATTGAGGCAGGTGGCCGCCAGACTGCTGATGCCAAGTCCCTGATGGGCACTGAGTTTCAGTTTGCCGCAGCCGGTCGGGTCATAGACAATCACGGGTACCGGGTTCAGTGAGTGGGCGGTTTTGACCTTGATCTTGCCGTTTTCTGTCTTTGTTTTGCCGGATTTCTTATCATGTTCATACATGTCATCGGCATTCCCATGATCCGCTGAAATCACCAGGATGCCGCCGGCGGCCTGAATGGCGGGAAGGAGGCGGCCAATGCACAGATCCACCGCTTCCACCGCGATCTGGGTAGCTTGATAGACTCCGGTATGGCCCACCATGTCGCCATTGGGGAAATTCAAGCGGATGAAGCGGTGCGTATTTCCCGCGATCGCCTTCAGTACGGCGTCCGTGATCTCCGCCGCCTTCATCCAAGGGCGCTGTTCAAAGGGGAGGATATCGGAGGTGATTTCGTAATAATCCTCCAGGGCGGCGTCGAATTTGCCCGAGCGGTTGCCGTTGAAAAAATAGGTGACATGCCCATATTTCTGGGTTTCGCTGATGGCCATTTGCTTAATGCCGGCCTTGGCCAGATATTCGCCCATTGTTTCAGCGATGGCCGGCGGTTCAACCAGATAGTTTTTCGGAAGCTTCAAATCCCCGTCATATTGCATCATGCCTGCAAACAAAACCTTTGGCCGTGGGGTCCGGTCGAACTCATTCACGCCGTCATCTTCGAATGCCCGGGTGATTTCAATGGAACGGTCACCACGGAAGTTGAAGAAGATGACACTGTGGTGGTCGGCAATCGTGCCGATCGGTTGACCCTTGTCGGCGATAATAAAGGCCGGTAGATCCTGATCAATGACGCCCGGGTTCGTTTGGCGCAGGGCCTCAATGGCGATGTGTGCCGACGGGTACTGGGCGCCCAGACCGCGCACATGGGTGTCCCAGCCTCGTTTGACCATATCCCAGTTGGCATTATAGCGATCCATCGTGATGTTCATGCGGCCACCGCCGGAGGCAATCCGGTAATCGACGGCCCCGCCTGAATTGAGGCCTGCCAGGAATTGTTCAAAGGGATCGACATAGTCCAGCGCGGAGGTTTCACCGACGTCACGGCCATCCAGCAGGATATGAATCCGGGCGCACGTCACGCCCTCCGCCTTGGCCTGGGTGAGCATCGCCTTGAGGTGGTCCACATGGCTGTGGACATTGCCATCCGAAAACAGGCCGATGAAATGGAGGGGGGTGTTGTGTGACCGGCAATTGGCTATCTGGGCTTTCCAGACGGCGCCGCGGAACATGGCGCCCGAGCTGATGGCATCGCTGACCAGGCTGGCGCCCTGGGCAAAAACGCGGCCACAGCCGATGGCATTGTGGCCCACTTCACTGTTGCCCATATCCTCATCGCTCGGCAGTCCGACGGCGATGCCGTGCGCCTTGAGCTGGCTCGAGAGCGCATGGGTCTTGAGCCAATCGAGATTCGGGGTCAGGGCCGAACGCACCGCATCCCCTTCCTCGTATTTACCGATGCCAACGCCATCCATAATGATCAGAACCACCGGACCTTTCGGGCCGGTAAAAACGGTTTTCTTTAATGCCTGCATGATGATGTCCTTTTCTTATTTTGTTTTAAGTGGCCCCACGGCGGGGAGTGGCTTGCGGTGTTCCCGTTTTGGAATGCCGTACAGCAGGGCAATCCGGCGATTGGCCTCCGGAAGCATGGCCTGATCCATCACGAGATCGAGACCCAGGGTTTTCAGACGGATGCGGGTGAGTCCTCCGTCCTGATCGCGTATGGCAAAGACGTCACGCATGCTCGACACCGGTTTCCCATTGAGTTGCGTGACCAGTTCATCACGGATATCCTGGTATCCCACGTTGATCGGGTCCGGCAGGACGCCCTTGAGGATGATGATCCGTTCCCCGGGTTTGGAGGGCATCTGGGCCCGCGTCAGATAGAGATCGACCAGCCGTGGATTGGAGCGGACCATCCATTGCGCCCCGTAGGAAAGCAGATAATCAGCGCTTAATTCGCGGAAGATAAACCCGCCTTCCACCAGATATTCAGCCTGCTCCCCTGTGATATTGAGCGGGACCAGAGCTCTGGAATCGCTGTAGGCATCCAGTTTGAGCTGAACCTCCTCGCTTTTTTTGTTGCGCCACCGGGTGACGGAGACCTCATCGCCGGGATGGCGACGCCCTGAAATCTGATGCGTGAGTGACAATCGGCCAAAATCCGGGTCGGTGTAATACCCCTGGGAATCAATGGCATATCCATCCCATTTTAAAATGACATCACCCGCCTGCAGGACGGCAGAGGCGCCGCTCCCGGGGATGGTTCGTAGCACCAATATGCCCTGGTCATTATCGGCAAGGCCGTGAAATTTCCGGTTGGCAGGCGCGATCAAGGGGCTCCAGGTCATCCCGGCTACGGCCGTACCCCGATAAGGTGGGGTGCTGACATCATCCATGAAGCGTTTCAGAATCGCAGTGGGCAACACCTGACTCGTTTGGGTGGCATCATCATATTCCATAATCAGTCCGGCAAGCTTTCCCTCATGGAAGGCCGGTGAGCCAACCCGTTCCAGTTTGAGATCGGTGAGAACCTGAAACGTGAGGATGCTGAGGGGGGCGTTCGGGACGGTAGACACCTTGATGCTGGTGATCCGACCATCGCCACCCTGAGGTTGCCCGGCCTCGTCGAATTGAATGATCTGGACTTTAGCCCCTGTCCCAAGGGCCCCCCCCCATTGCGCGGGGGTGTAGCCGGCGGTGGAGGCTTCCAGCAGGGCGGCATTGATCCGGGGGTCAGCCTCAATGACCCTGGCTGTCGTTTTGGTGGCCCTGCCAGGGGGCTGGATTTCGATCAACATGGCATTCCGCACGAGATCTTCCGTCGTGATCAGCTTGCCGTCGGCCATGACGATCCCGTACCCGGCGCGGGATTCCGGACGCCCCTTTTTCCAGGGGAAATGAGCGTCAAACTTCTGGGCGGTGACCAGGACTTCGGCCACGCAGTGAGGCAGGCCGTCGGGCTCGGCCACTGACCACCGGGGCCACAGGGCGCTGAGGGTGATGGCCAGCAGCAGGACTTTTGCGAAACGGGGGGTGAACAGGGTGACGTTCATTATTTGGCCTCCTGCGATGAGATGCGGCTAAGAGCGTGGACACTATATTGCGTGAGAATTTCGGTATCCGCTTGGGCTGTTTGGCTTGCCCCCATGATCAGCGGGTCATCCTGGCCCTCAAACCGGAAGATGTGGAAGCCTTCAACGGGTGTTTTCAAAGCTTCGGGCAGGTCACTGAGTGTCCGGATCGGCTGACCGTTGACGGAGGACAGGATCTGGTTGAAGTGACTGGCACAATAGGTGTTAACGGGGTGGGGGAGCCGGCCGGTTAGCACAACGAACTGGCTGCGATCCTTGATCAGGTTGTCCAATTTAGCATAGCGGGCCGTGTAAAGCAGGTGTTGGGCCGCCGGGGTGTTCAATTCGGATCCCAGCGTGGCCAGATAGCCGCGACTCAGGGGGGAGAAAATCAGTCCCCCGGCAATCACGTAATCAGGTTTTTGGTCATAGGTTTGCCGGAAGATGAAGGGGTCCGGTTTACGCTTCAAGGGGATCACGACGGCGTGCGTTTGATTTTCACGCCAGACGGTGAAATTGATGGATTCGGTGCATTGTTTGCGCTCAATGAACTCGGTGTACTCAACGGTATTGTTATCCAGGCGGACGGAGCCATCATGGGCGATGGTGTGACCATCAATGGCCATCAGTACGTCGCGGGGTTTCAGGAAATCCGCCGCCGCGCCATAAGGATCCACCGTGGCGATGACCACGCCGCTGCTGCCGTCCGGAAGTCCGAGATTTGCGCGTAAGGCTTTATTTTCGAGACGCAGATGGTCGACGCCCAATTCCGGATATCCATCATAGACCCCGTCGTCAATATCCTTGAGGAAGTGTTCAATCACCGGTAGCGGAATGGTGTACCCGATGTTTTGCGAGGCTTCGATGCCCTGGAATGCGATACCGATGACCTTGTTGTTGAAGAGCACCGGCCCCCCGCTATTGCCGGGGTTGATCGCCGCATCCACCTGCATGACCAGATGTGAGTCAATGGAACTGTGGGCGTAGAGATTATAATCAATACGGGAAACGACGCCCTTGGTGAGAGACAGGCGCCCTCCGCCCATGGGATATCCCAGCACCGTGACGGCATCATTCAAGGCGGGAAGAGCCTTGCCAAATGGCAGGGGACTGGTTCCCTCGAAGAAGGCCTCATCCTTGACCTCCAGGATGGCGATGTCGCAGTCGTGGGCAATGAACCGGACCCGCGCCGCAAATTTCCGGGTGTCGCCTTCACGCTGAACTTCAATAAAGCGGGCATCCGAGACGACGTGGGCATTGGTCATCAGGCGCTTTCCCTTGATGATAAACCCGGAGCCGCTGGCACTCAGGGGTGAACTGGACTGCCAGGGTTGGCGAAAATCCTCCTGCTGGACAGTCACGTAGACTTTGGCGACGGCTTGACGTTGACGTTCAATTCCCGCCTGGCTTGCATAGGGAAGCATGCCTATAATGCTCAGCAGCAGGAACTGGACTACGCGATGGAAGGAAGGGGTTCTATTGCTCATTCGTTATTAGGTCTCCTGGATCCGGTTTCATTTATTGTAAGCCAGTCCGCCAATCAAGGTTTTGAGTTCGCCATGGATATGCCCATTGGTAGCCATGTAGAGAAGCCGATGGGGCGAAGGTTTCGCGAGTGTTTCCACGCAGCCTCCCGCGAGTTCGACGATCAGCCCGGCGGCCGCCACATCCCACGTGTAGATGCCTGCTTCAAAGTAGCCATCCGCCTGCCCGGCCGCCACGCGGCACAGATCCAGTGCGGCGGCCCCGATGACACGTGCTTTTTGAACGGCATCTGAAATGGCCAGAAAACGCGATAAACGCTGGTCTTGCGACGTGAATTTCTGATCCAATCCGGTCAGCACCATGGATTCCCTCAGGGACTTCACGCCGGATACCGTGATGGGCGTCCCGTTACAACAGGCGACGCCACCGCGGGCGGCGGTGAACAATTCGCTTGTGGCCGGCGCATAGACGGCGGCGGCTACTGTCTGCCCTTGGAAGTTTACCGCCACCGAGCAACACCACCAGGGCAGGCCATGTGAGAAATTCACCGTTCCGTCGATAGGGTCAATGATCCAGGTATAGGGGGAGTGATGCGGATCATCCGCCGGTTGCCCCTTATCGGCGCTTTCTTCCGCCAGGATGGCATGGTGCGGAAACTGGTTGCGGATGAGGCTCCAGATGATCTCCTGGCATTCAAGATCAAGCTGGAGCTTGACGTCATGCTCAGCCACCATGATGGTGTCCGTTCTGCGGTGCCGGTTGCGGTTGGCATGATCCCCGGCGGTACGTACCGCCAGCGTGACGAATTCAAGGAGTCGGGCCGGTTCGATTTCAGACGGAGTGTTCATAACCGGAAGGGCTTATTTGACCGGAATGACGATGCGTTTGGAATTCGGCTGCATGTCCTTGCTCTGTTCATACTCGGCAAACTTCATGGACACGGTGCGGGAAATCCCGGATTCCTGCATGGTGACTCCATAGATGACACTGGCGGCGGCAATGGTGCGCCGGTTGTGCGTGATCACGATGAACTGCGACATTTTAAGGAAGTCGCCCAATACATTCACAAACCGGCCGATATTGGATTCATCCAAAGCCGCATCCAGTTCGTCCAGCAGGCAGAACGGACTCGGCTTGATCAGATAAATGGAGAACAGCAGGGCCACGGCCGTCATGGTGCGCTCGCCACCCGACAGGAGTGATACGCTTTGGAGGCGCTTCCCGGGTGGCCGGGCAATGATATCGATCCCGCTCTCCAGGACATCATCCTCCGTGACCATGACCAGTTTGGCCGAGCCGCCATTGAACAGGCGTTCGTACATGACTTGGAAATTCTCGTTGATTTTCGCGAAGGTGGTGGCGAAGAGTTCGGAGGTGGTCAGATTGATTTTTTTGATCATCTCCATGAGCTGATCCTTGGCGTTGATCAGGTCCTGTTGCTGGCCGGTCAGGAAGGCATAGCGTTCCTCGTGCTCCTGATATTCCTCAATGGCTACGAGATTGACGGGGCCCATCGCCTCGATTTTAGTGCGAATCTCTGCGATGACATGTTCGTAAGCCGGTTTTTCCGTGACGGGCGGGGCGTCTGCTTCCCCCTCCGGGTGGGGTTCAGGCGCCTGCATCACATCATCCAGCGTCAGCGTCCATTCAGAGGTGACGCGATCAACCAGGTTCTGCCGGCGCATCTTGTGCTCGGCGTTATTGACTTCCAGTTTGGACCGCTGATCGCGGATTTTATCCATGAGCTCGCGTCTGGCCATGAGCTCGCCTTCCAGCACGGAGAGGTCCTTGACTTTATCGGTTCGCTGGCGTTTGATCAGTTCCAGCTTCTCGGTCAGCGCGCTGGCATTGGCTTGCAGGCTGGAGAGCTGGCTTTCGGCCTCTGCCGTCGCATGGGTGAGCTGTTCGATGGTCCGCTCGTATTGGACGAGCCCCTCGGAACGCGACTTGATCACGGAATCAAGTTCGGCCAGCCGGTGCTGGATGGGCTCCAGTTGCGAATCCATGTGTTCGGCCTTTTGGCGGGCTTCGGAGAAGCGGAGGCGGGCTTCGGTCGAGGCGGCCTGCAAGGCGCTACGCTGCCCCTCCAGATCCTGTAGCAGATGGGTGAGTTCATCCAGGCGCCGCAGCATCCCGGCCTGGTTGGCGCGGCCCTCCCCAAGCTGGCCACTGAGGCTCTGGCGCTCGGTATCGTTTCCGGACAGCTGGCGGAGCTTATCCAGTTCAAACGCCATGACTTCCAGTTTTTGCTTCGATTGGCGGGCGTCATTGGAAACAATCTGGAATTCACCCTCCTTCAGGGCCACGGCACGCCGCTGTGCGGTGAGTTGCTGGGTGGCCTCTTCGATCGTACGGTTCAGATCGGCCAATTCAGCGGCCAGCGTCGCGACACTATGGCTGCGCCGGGCAAGGCCCTCATCCAGACCCTCGAGCCCCTGATGCAGGTCGGTTAACTGGTGGCGTCGGGTCAGGGGGTTGCTGGCACGCGCATCGGTGGCCCAATACTCAAAGGCGCCATCCGCCCGGGCGACAATGCCGCCCAGAGTGACCACGGCACTCCCTTCGGGGATCGTGGAGGGGATGTCCTCGGCCTTATCCACCACAAAGATGTTTGTGAGGAATCGGGCCACCGCCGGTTTGGCGAAGGGGGTACAGGTGATCACGTCAAATAACCGGCGTCCGCCCCGGGGGGGCGTCATAACGGGAGGGGTGGCTGCGTCGGCATTGGCCGCCAGCAGGCGGATAGCCCCGGCTTTACGCGTTTGCAATTCCTTGAGGATGGCCAGGGCATCGGGGACATCGGCAATCACCACGGCATCCAGCCAGGCCCGCAGGACTGATTCCAAGGCGGTCCGGTATTCTGGTTCCGTTTGAATATGGCTGGCCAGCGCACCCAGCACCGCCTTGGCGTTGACGCCGAGGGGATTGGTCGCGTCCATGATCAGGCGGGCGCCTTCAGGGAAATCCTTGGCGGACTGTTCATCGGCTTCCAGAATCTCGATCTGGGCCTTTTTAACGGCCAACAGTCCCTGGATCTCGCTGCATTCCTTGCGCAGGGCTTCCATCTCGGTCGATTTTTCGTGCCGGAGCGATTGAAGCGATTCGAGATGGCTCTCCCGTGTTTCCTGTTCCTGTTGGAGGGAACCGAGATGTTCCGCGATCTGGCCGAGTTGGGACTCCGTTTCGGCGGCCCCCCGTTCGATCTGGGCATGCTCCGCGGCCATGCGTTCGCGCTGAACAATGGTGGCCTGCTGCTTCGCCTCGAGTTGGGTCAGTTGGTTCTGGAGTTGCGAGAGGGTATGGTCCAGCGCCATGGCGCTGGCGCGCAACGTCTGGATCTCTTTGCGGGCGGCTTCAACCTGAACTTCATGACTGGCCAGCTCCGCACTTTTTTTATTCCATTCGAGTTCGGAATCATTCCGTTCTTGAATGGTGGTCAGCAAGGTTGCCTTGAGTGACGTCAGGGTCAGTCTCTGCTGTTCGGCCTGGGAGGCGGCGAGTACGCTGTCTCGCCGGTCGCGTTCCGCCAGATTGCGGAGTTCCTCGATCCGGTCACGGTTGATCCTGATCAGGTCATGATTGTGTTCGAGCCGGGTCTGGGCCGTGGCCCGTTCCTCGGTGGTTTCGCCAATCAGTTGCTCGATTTCCATGATGGCATCGCGCGATTCCGTGCTGCGTGCCTCGCCCTGTTGCAGGGCCGTGTGCAATTCCTGGATTTTCTGGCCCAGTTCGGCGATGGTAGTGTCGAGCATCTGGAGATCGCCATCCATTTTCTCCAGCTTGCGGGCCGTCCAATAGACATCAAACATCCGGAGTTGGTCGCGCAGCTCCTTGTAGCGGCGGGCTTTCCCCGCCTGACGCTGAAGGGAGCCGATTTGACGTTTTACTTCGCGGACGACGTCATCCAGCCGCAGCAGGTTGGCTTCAGTTTGTTCAAGTTTCCGCAGGGCTTCCTTTTTGTCAGCCTTGAAGCGGGTGATCCCGCTGGCTTCCTCGAAAATCTCGCGGCGATCCTCGGGACGTGAACTCAGGACCTGGTCGATCCGGCCCTGTTCCATTAAAGAGTAGGAAGAGGTGCCGATACCGGTATCCATGAAAAGCCGCTGGATGTCCTTGAGGCGGCAGGCGGTTTTATTCATGAAATACTGACCCTCGCCAGAGCGGAACACCCGGCGGGTGACCGTCACTTCATGGTAATCGGTGCCGAGGGTCTGTTCGCAATCGGTAAAGGTGATGCTGACTTCGGCCATGCCCACCGGTTTGCGGGTGTCGGTGCCGTTGAAGATGACGTCTTCCATTTTTGAGCCACGGAGCGCTTTGGCGCTGGTCTCGCCCAGCACCCAGCGAACGGCATCTGAAACATTGCTTTTCCCGCAGCCATTGGGCCCGACAATGGCCGTCATGCCCGGTTCAAAACTTAAGGTGGTGGGATTCGCGAAACTCTTGAACCCGACCATATGAATGGATTTCAAATACACGAGAATACTCCTGACTGATAGCCCTTTTCCAGCTTGGAAATGAGTTGCAGAAAGTATCATCTGGTGGGGATGGGTTCAATCAGATATTTTCCTGAACATTGACAATGGGGGGCGGTGCATGGTACTTATTAGCGCGATTTGATTGGGATATCCAGGAGAGACTATGGCCGAAGAAGCAAAAGATGATATGATCCGCGTCGATGGAGTCGTGACCAAGGTTTTGCCCGCGACGATGTACCGGGTGAAATTGGAGAACGGGCACGAAATTCTCGCTCATATCTCCGGGAAAATGCGCAAGCATTTTATCCGTATTACGTCTGGCGACAAGGTCACCGTGGAGATTTCCCCCTACGACCTCACCAAAGGTCGCATTACCTATCGTCACAAGACGTGACGATCCCCTCGAGCGTCCCGGCTTCAGACCGGGTCACGCGGGCGGAGGCAATCTGGCGTGGTTTAAACGCTGCGCCCTGAAGCCTGGCTTGAACATATTGCCCCGTCCAGCCGTGGCCGTTGCCCTCTTGATCGACCCGCTCAATGAGCACGTCGACTTGTTTCCCCTTGAAGCTTTCGGCATAAAGTCTGCGTTGGGTCTCGCCGATCACCGTCAATGCCTGTACCCGCTCCTTCTTTTTGGTGTCGGGAATTTGCCCCGCCATGGTGTCGGCCCGGGTCCCTGAACGCCGGCTGTAGGGGAAGACATGGAGGTTGCTGAAGGGCAGATCCCTCACCAACGATACGGTATGATTGAACGCACGCTCATCCTCGCCCGGGAAACCCACAATGATATCGGTGCCAAGCCCCAGATCTGGAATCCGATGGACGGCATGGTCAATTGCCTTGCGAAAGGTGGCTGAATCATACCGGCGTCCCATGGCGGCAAGGATCCCGTCATCTCCGCTCTGGAGCGGGATATGCAGGAAGTGACAGAGTTTTGAGGAGGTCGCCATATGGTCAATGATGGCGCTCTCGGTGGTGGTGATTTCAATGGAACTGAGGCGGATACGTTTCAGGCCGGGAATCGTTTCGATCGTTTTGATCAGGTCGACCAACTGATAGGTTCCATCCTGATAGCGGCCGAGATTGGCGCCGGTCAGGATGATTTCGGTGAAGCCGGCCTCGGTCACGCGGTTCACCTCATCCCGGATCGCCAATAACGGGCGACTGACTGGATTTCCCCGGGCAGTGGGGACAATGCAATAGGCGCAATGGAAGTCGCAGCCGTCCTGAACCTTGATGAGGGCACGCTGGGTTTCGAAATGCGGAACAGGCGGGGCGGGGGGCTGGGCAGGAGGATGGGGGAACCGGTCAGGCTGGAGAAGGTGGAGTTTCTCGGGGATGGAGAATTTTTCAATTTGCCCGACTACCAGATCCACGCTGGGATTCCCCGTCAGTTTTGATCCCAGCGTTTCGGCAGGGCAGCCGGCGAGAATCACCAGCGTACCCGGGGTGGTACGTTTGGCCTGTCGTGCCGCATACAGGGAGCTATGTTCGGCCTTCCCGGTAATTGCGCAACCGTGAATAAGGGTGACATCACAGGGAGTGCCGAACGGAGTGGGCTGGTATCCCGCGTTGGTAAAGCTCGCGGTTATGGCGGCGGTTTCCGCCTGATTCAGACGGCATCCAATGGTTTTGAATGAGACAGTCGGATTCATCCGGAAGGGGGTTACCCGAGGATGGTGCGAATCACATCAGCGGCAGTGAAATCCAGACTTCCGGGTTTGCAGAATTGGCCAATGTTGACGTAGTCGTCGCCCAGGGTGAGGATCGCCCATTCGTGACCACCTCCCTTGAAATGTTGAGGGTAGCCGATGTTTGAGACGAGTCCGTTACAGAGGCATTTTCGGTTGACGGTATCCTCGATTTTCCCGCCCTTGGCCAAATAGGAGGCAACGGGTTCCGCCGGGCAACGATAGCCAATGGTGCCGTCCGCTTTGCGATACAGTTCGCGCAAAAAGCCAAGGTCGCATACCCGCTTACGCTGATTATAGACTTCAGGTTCTGAGAGCGTGCCCTCCAGTCGCGCGACTTTGAAGGGAAATCCGGTCGGAGAGGCAAGGGGGTCGGTAAAAACTTCCGCTTTGCCGTCAAGGGCCTTTTGAATCAGGGCGTGTCTAAACTCAGTGGTCACGCCGGCTTCAACACACAAGGCAAAGGCGGTTCCCACTTGAACGCCTGAGGCCCCTTCGGCAAGGGCGGCGGCGAGTTTTGCCGCAGAGCCGTAGTTGCCCGCCAGCCAGAAGGGCACGTTCAAGGCGCGGAAGGCCGCCAGATCAACGACATCGCGGGGCCCGTAAATCGGTTCGCCCCGTGCGGATAATTGGAGTTTGCCGCGGGGGGGGGCATTGTGCCCGCCGGCCAGCGGCCCCTCAATGACAAAGCCCTGGATGCTGCCGGTCGAACGGCGGAGCAGCATGGTGGCCAGCGTGTCGGAGGAGACGATCGGCAGAAAAGCCGGGCGATGCAGGGCGGCCAGCGGGGTCGTGGAATCTTCCTGGAAATCATGAGGATTAAACGGGAGCCTGACCATCTCGGTGCCGGGTTTCTCCGTCGTCGTGATGTAAAGGGGGTAGCTGACGGATTCATGGTTGACAAGCGCGTCCAGAATTCCGGGGATTTCGATGGGAATGCCGGCACCCATGATAACGACACCGACACCTGCCAGCATGGCCCCGTAGATAGAGGGGAGGTGCGGCAGCTGGATTTTCTCCAGATAATTGATGCCCACAGGATTGGTGTGGCCCTCCCGGGCGAGGAACACTTCAACGAAATTGGCGGCGATACAGAGTTCCTGCGGTTCCCTTTTGCCTGACACGGCGTGCGGTCCGAAATTGCGATAAGGCGCATCAGGCGCCTTGCCGTTGGGAATAAAATAATTATTCAGGATCGTTTGAACCATCTTTTGGAATGGAAAATGGCTCAAGGCGCGACGGATATGCCCTTCCGGGTCACCATCTTGGAGGCGACGGACCATGACATGATCAAGCCCGGTGCCGGAAACGACTCCGAGTTGTCCGAGTTTGGAGACGGTCTGCGCCAGTCGCCAGTTTGAAACCCCGGTACCCATCCCGCCCTGTATGATTTTTGGAATCGCAATATTCATAACGGCATAATCCTAAACTTATTTTCAAATAAAATCCACTACGTTTACCGCTGCATACAAGAATTTCGACTGAACCTCACTTGGTCGGGCCTTTTTTGATGGGATTTTTTGGTTTCAGCCAGAAGTCCGTACCCGGTCCTTCCACCTGCATGACCACCCCCCGCACATTGGCGACGGGAATGGTTGCCTCAATCCGGGCGGCCAAGGCGCGCGGATCGTCGGACACCCATACTTCGAGCTTGCCCTTCCGGACAAAGAGCCCGTTAAAGGCCGCCTCCGGCTCCACTTTGATGACGGACACCTTGCCGTAATTCGGCATTTCTATCTTCTCTTTTTTCTTGATGCTCAGCCAGAGGTCATACACTTTTTCGTCAGCCTGCACCCTGAAATGTTCCTGTGTCCCGATCTGAAATGCCTGGGTTCTGAGGTAATACATCAGCGTGGGGATGTCGCGCGTTTCAGGCTCAATGGGGTATTCCTTCTTCTTTCCCGTAAGACTGGACTCCCAGCGGCCCACTTTATTGGTCCGGTCAAAAAGGGTCCATTCGTGATATCTATGGCTGCCTTCGCTCATTTTTTTCGAAAACCTGATGGGAAGGAAGGTGGCGGGATCAACGAGGCTTTCGATGGTGTCGTCAACCGGGTATATTTTCTCGACGACCTTATTGGAAACGGTGCGCATCCGGATCGCCAGCACGCGCCGGCCTTCATATTCCGTCCATTCTGTCCAACTGGTGGCGGTGCCCACCGGGATATACCCCCAGTAGAGCTGATAGGTTATTTTTTCGCCAATCGGCCAGTTGAAGCCTGCGAGATAATTGGTGTCGGCCTCGCCCCGGGCGGCATGTCCCATAATCAGGATTAAGGCAAATATGCATAAAGGGCGCCGCATGGGGGAATAAAAGCCTGAACCGTCCGGGATGTCAATAAAACAGCGACGAGGTCCTGAGTGCGTGGCTTTTAACTGGCGTGACATGGACGGTGAGTTGCTGTAAACATTGACTTGAAGTCGCTCGCTGAGTCATTAATTTGCGGTTGTTACTATGCAAAATGTCCAAGTCAGATTAGTTCAGATGGAAGTTCTGCCCGGGCGACCCCGGGAGAATACCGCCTCCATGCTGGCCCGGATTGCCGAAGCGAAGCAGGAGGGTGTCCGGCTTTTGATCTTTCCTGAAATGGCCATTCCCGGCTATCTAATCGGGGATGAGTGGGAGCGTCAGGCCTTCTTGCGCGAATGCGAAGCCTGTGGCGATGACATCAGGGTGGCCTCCACCGGGTTGACGGTGGTGTTCGGCAATGTGGGACTCGACTGGCAGCGGAAGAATGAGGATGGCCGGACGCGGAAGTATAATGCCTTGTTTGTGGCCGAGGCGGGGCGGTTTATCGGCCCGGTGGAAGGGCCTTACCCGTTTGTGATTAAAACCCTGATGCCGAACTACCGGGAGTTCGATGACAGCCGTTATTTCCATGACGCCCGTAAACTGGCCTCTGAGTTGGGGAAACCGTTAAGTGCCTTGATTACCCCCGTCATTACCGCTTGCGGACGGATGGGCGCGGTGCTGTGTGAGGATACCTGGGACAGTGATTACGCGGTTTCGCCTTTGCATATTCTAGCGGCGAGTGGGGTGGATTTTGTGGTGAATGCGAGTTGTTCGCCGTTTACTTTCAATAAGAACCACAAGCGTAGCCGGGTCTTTGCCGCGGCGGCCGCCCACATTCAGTGTCCCTTGCTCTATGTCAACACGACGGGGCTTCAGAATAACGGGAAGACAGTGTTCACCTTTGACGGTGCCTCCTGCATCTATGATGGGCGGGGAAACTGTATTGAGCCGCTGGCCCCTTTTGTCGAGGGCGTCATCGATTTCGCCCTGCCCATGGGCGGGCATCAGGCTTTTGGTTCACCGATATCACCCCGTGAGGATGGGGTAGCCATGCTGTTTGAGGCCATCCGCTACGGGACGGCGCGCTTTATGAAGACCTGCGGGGTCGAGCGGGTGGTGGTCGGCGCTTCGGGTGGGATCGACTCGGCTGTGGTGGCCGCTCTCTATGGGTGTATTCTTCCGCCCGAACGATTGTTGCTTGTCAATATGCCCAGCCAGTTCAATTCCGCCACCACGATTTCCCTGGCGCGAGAGCTGGCGGGGAATCTCGGATGCGGCTATATGGAAATTCCCATTGAAGAGAGTGTGCAGCTCACCCGGTCCCAATTGGGCGCCATTGAGGCGAAATGGCCTGCAGGGAATCGCACATTAGCATTGTCCGGCTTCCTGATGGAGAATGTCCAGGCGCGCGACCGGTCCGGCCGGGTCCTGGCCGCCGTGGCCGCCGCGTTCGGA
>JBIKMI010000375.1:0-3061 GCA_044359285.1 Kiritimatiellia bacterium | reverse complement strand
GTGCTTTCCCGGCCTTCGTAGCCTTGGCGAAGTAGGCTGTTCAAAACTCTTCAAGTGCTTGAAGGCAATAAGAAATCCCCTCACAAAGCCTGAAGGGCCCCGGTAATTGCCTTTATAGTCCTTAACTTAGCGCCATTCTTGCCTGTCCCTTGTCTTTTAGTGCCGGCGGTATCTGGGCGGGTAGCGGCACAAAGGGGGTTGGCAAGGTGGGTGCCGTAGTGTGGCTAGTCTGGTCCCGGGCGCATGACAAATTTCAGGAAGTTACTCAAAAAGCCTTTATTCCAAACCCTGAAAACATATACGAAGACATATACTCGCACATGAAGGATAAGATTATTTGAACAGAAGCGCACGAAGATCACGAAGGCCACATGCGGCGAGTACGCCGCCTGTGGCGGGTTCAGCCTTAAAAATCGGCATCTTCGAGGTTTGCCCCACGCAAAACCATTCGCGAGATGCAGCAAGTCATTCGCGAAGCGTAACCATTACCCCTTCGTGGGCTTCGCGGGCTTCTGTTCAAATTCTTACCCCGCCCATCTCAAGACATTGTGTAGACAGAAGAATTTTGTCCTACGCCCTCTGGTCCCTAACCGCCGTCTTGACCATTGTGCCAAAATATAGCACTATCTGTGTGTGCAATTATCCAGTTTAAAATTTAAGAAACGATGTGCTCAACGCCGGATTAGTCTTTGCGATGTTCTGAAGCAGGCTGGGGTAAGCCGCACCGCATACTATTCATTGGTCCGAAAAAAATCCGTGCTACCCAAGTCCATTCTTCGCATTGCTAGTCATTTGGATATTAACCCGGCTGCGTTATTGGATAATGACGCAGCAAAAATCAAACATATCCGGGAGCTTCAGGCCAAAGCCGGTGTGATTTCGTTGAAGTATCCGGAGTGTGATCGCGATGTGATCTTTCGGACCTTGCTGAATTTGGAAAAACCGCCGGTGGAGCGGTTGAGGAGGGCGCTCATTCGTGCACGACAACCTGCCATTCACAAGTAAAGAGCTGGCTTTCCTCAGGGAGCTTACCCGGCAGAAGGTGGAATTTATGATCATCGGCCTTTCTGCCGCAGCCTTGCAGGGAGCTCCGATGGTGACTCAGGATGTGGATCTCTGGTTTCGTGATATCGACGATAGCGGTATCAAAAAAGCGCTGAAAAAAGTGGGCGGAACGTGGATACCTTCTCTGGCTCTAAATCCGCCTATGTTTGAGGGTGATCATGTTCAATACTTTGACATCGTCTTAACCGTTCATGGGATTGGTGATTTTGATGCCGAAAAAGCCAATACCCTGGATGTGCCCTTGGGTGGGTTCAGTGTCAAAGTGTTGCGCTTGGATCGGATTATTGCCAGTAAAGCCTGTCTGAACCGGGAGAAGGATCGCATGGTGCTCCCTGCCCTCAAATCTGCAGCCAAGGTTTTGATAGCAAAACACCCGGGCGTTGTGAAGTTGCGGAATGGGAAACTGAAATAACAGAGCGTGGTTTCGCCACGCTAAATTGTTGAATCATTCAGCAGGGACAGGCAAACTTTCAGGGGAGATAAGGGACAGGCAGGAATGGCGCTAAGTTAAGCCTTGTAACAAGTCAGGGAGGCATTTTGGAGTGCGGCGGCTTGACGCCGTTTTTGCGCGACCGGCTTGACGGTCGCGGGGTCGCAAGGCCAGTGCCTATTGAGTTCCGTCGGGACAGCGCGTCAAGCCGCGCTGGAGAAAAGCGGCGTCAAGCCGCCGCACTCCATAAGCTTTTCGGCCTGGTAATTGCCTTTATAGTCCTTAACTTAGCGCCATTCTTGCCTGTCCCTTGTCTTTTACTAACGAAGACCACGGCATCCGCATTGGTTGTTTTGACATCTGGCTCATTTGGCTTGTCATGCGGTAGTCGCGTGACGCATTATCGATCTGTATGAAGCCGTCCCGTCCACTACAGTCCGCCGCCTCCGTCTTTGTGGAGACGCCGTCCGGCCATGACTCGGCATTGCGACAAAGCAAAGACGACTGGACTCAGGGCGGCACCCCCGGGGCGGTGCCAACGGGCGAGCACCTCGAGTACCTGTCGCGGACGGCCATGGAGTTCGTCCGCCTGCCGCGACAAGACGATCTCTACCACCTCATCGCATCGCGCCTCCAAACGCTGCTGGGAGATGCCATTGTCGTTGTGACATCCTATAACCCCGAAACACGGGAACTTTGCCAGCGCGCGATTGTCGGCGCCGGAAAGGTAATCGAAACCGTCTCCAGCATGGCGGGAACCCAGATCCTTGGCTACCGGCGAGTCTTGAATGTGGAGGCGGAACGACAGATCAAGACCGGTTGCCTGATGAAAGTCCCGGAAGGAATCTACGAAGCGCTGTTGCGCGCCGTGCCGAAGCGTGTGACGCAGGCCATCGAAAAGCTGCTGGGCGTTCGCGCCGTCTACGGCATGGGATGCCTGGTCAACGACGAGTGTTTTGGCGGCGTTCTGATGCTGTTGCGTTCGGACAATCTCCGTCCGCCCGCCGAAGTTGTGGAAGCCTTCATCAGTCAAGCTGCCCTGGCAATGCAGAAACGCCACGCGGAAGACGCCCTGTGCTGGAGCGAGGAACGGTTCCGGACCCTGATGGAAAACGCACCGGATGCATATCTGGTTCTAACGACAGACGGTGTTATCCGGTAGTATCCATATATCTGACATTGACGATGGCGGGTATTTGGATATATATGGATACCAATATGGATACACCTCCACTCAAGATCAGCTCTGAAGTCCTGCGAATCGTCGCCAGCATAGACGAATTCAAGGGGGCATGGCGAGCGTTCCAGAACATTGCGCCGGATAGGCTGAACCTTCTTCGGAAGGTGGCGACGATTGAGTCCGTCGGATCGTCCACCCGTATCGAAGGGGTGAAGCTGACGGACAGCGAAATTGAGCGTCTCTTGTCTGGCGTTGGTCTGAAGCACTTCCGGTCGAGGGACGAGCAGGAGGTGGCGGGGTATGCAGACGCCATGAACCTGATTTTCGAGTCCTATAATGATATTCCCGTCACTGAACACCACATCAAGCAACTGCACCAGATTCTA
>JBIKMI010000328.1:0-3074 GCA_044359285.1 Kiritimatiellia bacterium | reverse complement strand
TATCCTGCGGCAAGCACACTCCCTCTCCCTGGGAGGGGAGAGGGTTGGGGTGAGGGTTGATTTCTTCGTCCGAAACGAAAGCTTGAGTGACTTCAGTCTCGGCGACTGGGGTGGCTGATTCGGACTCTGTGCCGCCGGGGACCCCTTCGACAGGCTCAGGGGAGGGAGATGCAGTTGTTGAGTTGTCGGGTTGTTGGTTGTTAGGGGGAGAAGCCGGGAGCGGGGAGTTAGGAGCGCTGAGGTCGCCGGTGCCGGAAAGAGAAACTGGAATGACCGCAGGAATCACAACAACCGGCTTCACCGGTACCGAAGCGGGTGTTACTACCGACGGCTTCGGCGCTACGGGCGGGATATACGGCACTGAAACCACCTGCGGTGAACCTGTCGAAACCGTTAGCACCGGAATGCTATCGCCATCGACCAAGACCGGCTCAAGCTGGATGTCGCCTGGCCTTGCGCCCGTGATCGCCTGTTGAATCAAGCGGGCGGCAGCCTGTCCAAGCTGGTTCCCTCCAGGCTTAAGAACCGTCGGCCTCGGCACCAGATACGCCGCCACACCAAGACGATCCACCGCCACGACAGCCAAGGACGAGCCAAGGCGAAGCCCAGCCGAAAATCCCCGGGAATAAAGCTCCAGCAACACCGACGACGAGCCACAAAACACCGCCGTCACGCTCCCTGACACCGGCAGGAATTCCGTCACCGAATTGAAACACCGGGTTGTCGCCCCACCCTGCGCGCAGGCCTCAAGAAAACCCGCAAGCGTGCGGGAAGAAGCAGTTGCTAAGTTGCTGGGTTGCTGAGTTGTTGGAGCGGCATCTCTTAGGATGGCGACATGCCGATGGCCTTTCTCGAGAAGACGCCGGGCGAGGCGTCGTCCGCCTTCTGCCTCATCTTCATAGACGGCAGGCAGTCCGGCTCCCGGTCTTCCGACGATGATGGCCGGACAGGTGATCTTCGGCAGAACGAGTGATTCCGATGGACAGACGACGAGGCCGGCAATCCCGAATTGAAGAAGGCTGGTAATGCGAGCTGAGGCCACCTGCGGTGAGCTTGTCGAAGCCGCCTGCGGGTCGGGCGGCAGATAAGCCACGACCAGACGAAACCCAGACTGCGCGAGCGCGGGTTCCAGGGAGGCCATCAGGCGATCCGCCGCAGGAAAGTCGGCAGCGACCGCCAAGCCCACCAGAGAATTCCGGCCGGCCGCCATATCCAAGGCGGCGAGACTCGGGGAATATCCCATCTGGCGGATGAGGCCTTGCACCTTTTCCTGGGTGGCTTGGCAGATGCCATATTGCTGTGCCCGGCCATTGACGACCGCCGAGACAGTGGCACTGGAGACACCGGCCGCAGTGGCCACATCGCGGAGTCGGACTCCGGTTTTGATACGTTTATTTGTCATGCAGCGGCTCTGCCGACATATGGGTTTTAAAATAATGCGCACATTTTTCAAACTGCGCCGCAATATCCGGATTGATCCCACACTCACTTGCCAGCACGGCAAAAAGTTCTTCCCAGAATTTTGGTGGGGAAGAAAGCATTCGAGGAATTAAGTGGGTTTGCCGCCGTCCGAACGTATCGCGAATTGCTTGTTTAACTACAGCCGCGTCCATTTCGCCACTTTCAATCAACAGCGTCATGTCAACCAGATCCTTGACTCGGGAGTTTTCTCTACCTGAGCGAGGTCGCGTATAGGCATGTAGTTTTTCAGCAAACTGTTCTTCTCTGGAAATGGCCATGAATTCCATGCGGGCAATGCCAGCGAAAGCCAACCAATCCCTCCCCTTTACGACCTCGAATGAGTTGCGGAGAACATCCCCAACGCTGATATCTACATGAAAGCGGGCGAAAACGCGATCAGCGACCGATGCTATTATAGGGAATCGCATACCAATATCAGGAGCGGCCTCAAGTTCCATCGTCGCTTCCCCCGCTTGAAAACAGAAATAATCATTCATGTCGCAGTTTATCGCTGCTTGCAAAAGTGCCAGCATGGATGCAGACAATTCCCCAGGCGTGCTTCCTGCCGGACGCTGCTTCAGGCCGAGATCAATATCCCGTGTAGTGCGAGCCATTTTCATTCGTAGTTCCATGGCATACCCACCCTTTAAAGCCCATTTGGATCCAGAATGATGGGAAAGTCTGCAGAGAAAACGATCAAAGGCAAGTTGGCGGCGCAAGCGCTGAACATCCGCACCTTCATCCGTAGCCAGTTTAAGGAGCCGGTCTTCCAACGCCTTGCGGAAAGCCTTTGCGGTTTCATACTGCTTTGCAATCATGAGCGACTACTCTCCAGTGGCTCATCGACCCATGTCGGGACATCACCACGATCCCTCGCCTCCCTGAATTGAGCCACTGTGATAAGACCGCGTTGGCGCGCCTCGCGGACGGCCTGCCGCACGATGTCCCTGGAAACACTCCCACTTCTTACGAGATCGAGCACTGACCGCAGGGGGGTTGTGACCGCATAACCGGACCTATGAAGAATGTCGCTCTCAGGCAATATCTCATGATAAAAAATCAGAATCTGGGGAAGAGGTTTTCGCCTTCGGAATGCTGTGGGTACGGTCATTTCCAGACGGACAGGCATGGCATCGGACAGATCATGGATGCGCAGTGCCGTGAGACGGGAATAGACACCTTGAGGTCGCCCGCTTCGATCCCGTGACCAGAGGGCCCAAAGAATCAGTTGAGCGTTGTCACCCTGCGGATAACGCGCAAGGCGATAGATGCCACGGTACATTCGCAACCAGTTTCCGACTCTAACATGGTATGGGTGAGTATTGTCAGCGAAGCCAGCGGCAATGGCTTGCCCGGTAGTAAAAAAACCGCCCTGACCATCGGCTATATCCCATATGTTGTCATTGGCTTCCCTGTGGTTCATACACGCATCCTCACATAATATGAGGATGCAAGCAATATGAAATAATAACTTCTCGAGGCCCAGATCGAGACAGTGGCACTGGAGACGCCGGCCGCAGTGGCCACATCGCGGAGTCGGACTCCGGTTTTGATACGTTTATTTCTCATCTGAAGCGCTTCAGATCGTAATTTCAAGGGAATGCGAACATCGA
>JBIKMI010000327.1:0-3080 GCA_044359285.1 Kiritimatiellia bacterium | reverse complement strand
GGCCCCGTTTTGCAGCCGGATGACCGATCAGGCGGAGTCCGGCCTCTATTCCTGCGTCTGCTGTGACCTGCCCCTTTTCAGCTCCGAAGCCAAATTCCACTCCGGTACCGGCTGGCCCAGTTTCTTCAAGCCGGTCGCTCCCGAGAACATAATTGAGCATAAGGATATCAGTTTTGGCATGGCCCGCACGGAAATCCTCTGCGCCCGTTGCGATGCCCATCTGGGCCATGTGTTCACCGATGGCCCCAAGCCCACGGGGTTGCGTTACTGCCTAAATGCGGCCGCAATGGTGTTTAGAGCGCAGTAGCCATGGATCAAACAGAGGTCACCATTATTGGTGCAGGCGTCATCGGCCTGGCCGGGCTGGATGTGGACGCCTTGGGGTATCATACTTCTTTTCCCTTATGATTGACTCAACAGGTTGCCCGTCCCTAATTTCTTCTCAAAAACGCTACGAGCCATCGCCTGCCCCTCCAGGGCACTCATGACGTTGCTGATATCGTTGATGAACACAGGCAGGTACGCCTCTGCTAAATAGCCCTTATCATCCTCTATGGTGAAGGGCACCCCGCTTCCTTGCAGATCATCCTTTGCCGCCTGCATCGCCTTCCTCATTTTTGAGGAGAACACGTAGGCATCAGCGCGGGCGGCGTCCAACGCCCACGCCTCTCGCCAAATGGCGGTCAGACCACGCGTCAGAGACCGCCAATTTACCCACTGGAAACCACCCGACTGCTCAGGTAGGAGGATGGATCGCCACTTCTCGCGGTCAACTCTGTAGTGCTTGGTTCGGCCGGCTGAATGCACGGTTACCATGCCGGCCTCGGCCATGCCAGCCAGCACTTCTGTCACACGCATGTGGTTGTAGCCCAGGATCGCGGCAATGCGGCGGGCATACCCTCCATCTGTGGTGACGAGATACGCCATCACGTCTGCTCGAATCCCGACACCAAATGCCGCCCGACTCTTGAACATGACATTCAGCGGGTCCTTCATGTTCACTGCTTGGGTCATTCGCCGCGTGTGAATCGGTCCCCGCAGCAATCCATACCGCTCAAAGTGTGCATCGGGCTGTCCGGCAACTCCTGATGGGCCTCCAAACTGCATATCAAAAAGGGCTTCATTGCGCTTCGGTTCGGTGGCGACCATCCGCCGCGTTATGCCACGCCATTTCATGGACTTATCCTGCTCGGACATCCATGAGGCGATTGCGCCGATGACAGCCGTGTCGCCGATCATGTCCTGTTTTATAATGGTGGAGAGCCGCTGGGTGTTAATCCATCGTCCGTTCGTGACAAGCCAATCGAGGACCTCATCAAACATGCGGGCATCACGGCGCGCCACTTCGGTCGTAAACGCCAGAAGGGGTTCAGGGTCGCTCACCCACTGGCCGTTCCGAATCGAGGAACCAGCCACCCCAAGCTGACACCACTGGCCCCAGATAAAATTCAGGACCCTCTCCGAAAACTCATTCCGGAATGTCGTGACTGATGTTGTCATATCCCAACGCCTCCACTGCACGCCTCACGTTACCTCGAAATCCCGGTGACGTTTTGCGGCCAAGCAACCACGCCACCGCCACTCGAACCTCCGCCACCGTAGGTTTAATACGGTTCACCAGATCTTCCAGATGCCTAGGCTCAGCCTTTGGATCAGTAGCGGCCAACAGCTTGAGATGAACCTGATCCAGCCGGCTCACAAAGTGAACCGTCAGAGATGGCCCGTACTCCCGACGTTCCCATCGTTCCGTCATCCCGCGGGGCGCACCATAGATTTCGAGGACATCCTTGGGGCCCATATTGAGCCAGTCCTCTTCCAGTCCGAGATCCCGTCCGACCTCTGCGACCACATTGCAGAACGCCTTTGACAACGGTTGATCATGCCGAAGCCTGACGCCTTCCGCCGTCTCCTCAACAATCGCCAATACATCGACGTCCCGAGTGGTTCGGCTGGCGATATTGAGCACGTTTAATGCGCTGCCGCCGCAAACGACCAAGTTGATCGGCGCCGCGTAATCGTACAAAAGGCGCGTCCCAAGCCGTTGAAGAGCACCCTGAATATCATCTGCATTCTTAAATGTCATAACTGCAATATACCATACATATCGTATGTTACAAAGTGATTATTCCGCAAAATTTGAAATTTTTAGAGGGAGAAACGTTGCAGTATTCATGGCATAAATTCTTCACTGCCGCACTATTCATTCAGGGCGATGGCAAACGAAACGGCGGATCGGATTTCACGCATACGAGCAGTTGAAAGCGATGCAATGAGTGACCCTATCCTGGCTTTAGCAATCGTTTGCATATGATCGCAATTGACGGCGCATGCTTTTGGCATCCCGTCCGTCTTGTCCAACAGCACTTCGCTAGGTATGTCGCGAATGGTAGAGGTCACTGGGGCAACGGTCACTTCGCCAAGGTGAGGGATGATTGAGTCGCGGGTCAAAATGACAACAGGACGGTTCTTATCCGGCTGATCGAAATTATACCATCGGACATCGCCGCGCTTCACTCACCACCCCACTTCTGTTCATTCTCCCAAACCCCAAATTCATCTGCGCTAACAGGGTGGTTAAGATACCCCTTCATATGCTTTTCTTCTAGTCGCTGCGTTTTGACCCGGTCAACGGCCTGTTGGAGTGCCTCGCGTGTAAATGCCGAGCGTGTCGTATGCAGATATTTCGCGACCCTGTCGACGGTTTGGATAAGACTATCATCAATAGTCATTTGGACTGTTCTCATGGATTCACCTCTATGTGTATGTCTATAGCTATGATACTACACATCGCCATAGTGTCAACCCGTTCCATCAGGGCAGACGCATCTAAATTCCTCGTATTGGCGTGGAATTTAGATGCGTCTGCCCTGCCCATTCAGCTTGCTACTGACAACAGGATCCGTTCGACAGAGAACCGCCAATTAATGGCGCTTCTGGCTTTATAAGGGGATTTTTCATTGATCCAACCGAGAAGAATTCGAACAGAAGCACGCGGAGATCGCGAAGAGTAAAGGTGGGCGCTTCGCGGAATTCATTTATATATACTAGTTGACTATATAGATGAATGCATTTAACTTCCG
>JBIKMI010000326.1:0-3089 GCA_044359285.1 Kiritimatiellia bacterium | reverse complement strand
TCTCGCACCGGGCGGATTCAACACCGCCCCATCTCAGCGCGCCGGGGACCGGCGCTCAAACCGCTACGCTACGCCTTGTCATGGAACCTGCTTTGAAAGGCCAGGTTCCACGCCAAGGCTACGCTTCGCGGCCTTCGGTCTCCATATTGACACCCTATGGACCCAGGCGCTTCAAAGGGCCGTTCGGATCGCCGCTTATTGTTCCTTTACCGGCCAATAAGGCCGGTCGCCTTATTCTCGTTATATCTATTTCGTTATAGTCTCGTTCCAAACCGGGATCATAAATCCCGTCTATCTCGTTACCCTGATGGACCTACATCGGAGTTGTGATCGGCATGGACGGTTCTTATCCTGCATCGATGCAGGTGTTTTTCACGACCGAAAAGGAGATCGGTTTGTTCCTGTCCAGGCTGGCCGGGTTATGTTGTCCTGTTTGCGGGGCGACTGGGACTCTGGTGCGGCACGGTTATATTCGCTGGAAGAAGGGACGGAAGGAAAACAGCGTCCGGGCTTGGCGCGTCCATTGCAAAGGTAACACACGCCGCCAGGGCTGCGGCCATGCTCCCAGTGTCCGGCTTGGGAACACGTTGCCACGCCGGTATTTCAGTGCCGATGAACTCTGGGCCTTCATTCAGGAACTGCTTGACGCCCGATCCATCAAGAACGCCTGGGAGGTGATCACCTTCCGCAAGGGCTTTCCCTCCTCATTGAGCAACACCTACAAGCTCGTGCGGCGACTGGCCCTGTGCCAGACGGTCCTGCGCACCCAACTCAACAACAGAGGACCGCCTCCAAAAATGAAGGCCGGGGTGCCCCTCCTTCATGTGTTGGCGCACGTAAAGGAGGTTTTTGGCGGTTCATCACCCATCGCTACCTACCAGTTGTCCTTTCAACGGGATTTTCTGGCAGTCACCTGAAGCACACCCGGCATTGCCAAAATACCACAGTGCCATCCGGCCCGCCAAGCCTGCCGGAAGCCCGGCAACACGCAATTCCACTGCGTCTCCTCCCGAAGGGGCTTGTACTGTCCCGTCCATCAACTCAAGGAGGTCCGATGAAGCGAATAAACGTGTATCTGAAGCTACGTGTCCTGGGCGCCATTGATTCGAGGGCAGGCAACAGCATCAAAAGCCTCATCCGGGAGGTCAGCAAGATAACCTTCCGTGATGAGGACGGAACGCCTCATGTCTTCACCTGGCGAACGATCCAAACTAACAAGGGCAAGCCGGAGGCAAGCGATGCAACAGTACAAGACTGATCACACGATCACCAAGCAGCCCGTGGATCCACAGCGCGTGCGAACGATGCCGGCGCAGTTCGGCGCCGTGGATCGACGGCTGGTTTACCAGAAACATATCCGTCGCATGAGCGCAGAGCAGATCGCGCTATATGTCTTCCTGCAATGCGTCAGCGATGCCCAGGGACTCTCGTTCTACTCGGATGAACGCGTCTGCGATGAGTTGAACCTCTCTCACAGTGCGCTATGGGAGGCCCGCGAAGCGCTGGTGCAGGATGCGTTCCTGCTGTACCGCCGGCCGATCTATCAACTGCTGAACCTACCCTCGCCGTTGGAGTGACCGATGGACCGCGACAAACATAACGCCTTCGTCGTGCGCCTGGGTCAACGTCACGATCAACCGGTGTGGGAACTGCGACAGGCTGACGGACAGCCTGTCGCGGAGGCGGAACGCTTTATCCACACACTGGTCTTGCGGGGGCTCTCGCCCCGGACCCGGCGCACCTATGCCTACGATCTGTTGGCGGCCTACCGCTGGATGGACAAAGTTCAGCGCCAGCCCCGACAAGTCGGCGGCGAAGATCTGGTGGCGTTCATTGACTATCTGCAACAACCGCCGCCCGCCTCGCCGTCCACCATTAACCGGCGCCTGCGACTGCTACAACGGTTCGTTCAGTTCCTCACCGGTACGGCGCCCGTCGTCGAGGCTTGGCAACAGCATTCCCACGCGCTGCATTTCCATTCCCGCTCCCGACGCGGATCGGTGCGCATCAAGGAACCATACCGAGTCGTGCAACCACTGAAGGATGCCCAGGTGCTGGCGTTCTACCGCAGCCTCAAAACCTGGCGCGATCGGGCTATGGTGCTACTGATGTGGGCGGAGGGACTGCGGGCGTCCGAAGTGATCAACCTCACCATTAACGACATCGACCCCAACGGGCAGAGCCTGCGCATTCTGGGCAAGGGCCGCAAGCAGCGCGTCATGCCGTTGGCCGAAGCGGTCGCTACCACACTGCGCCTCTATGCCCAGTTGGAACGGCCCTCCACAGACTCCCCGGCGGTCTTTATCGTGCTCAAAGGCCCGCGGCGCGGTTCGCCCCTCAGCGGCGATGGCCTGCGCCGCATCTTCCGCTTTCACCGGAGCAAGAGTGGCATCGCCCAAGCCAATCCCCATCGCTTCCGACACAGCTTTGGCGCCAACATGACCCGCTGCCGTGTGCCTCTGTTGGTGCTGGCCCGGATGATGGGACATAGTTCACCGCTCACCACCATGCGTTATGTCGAGATCGAGGATGTCGAACTTCGCGCCCTTTATCGTCAGGCCCTCGACGTGCTCAAAACCCAAGGTCTGCTCCATGAACATCCCTTTCCAGCAAACCATTGAGCGCTACCTGCGGCGCTGGCACCCAACGCTGCGGCCCAGCACGATGCTCGGCAAACGCGGCTTACTCAAACGCTTCACCGCTTACCTCCATGCGTACCATCCCGAGGTTCAGTCATTCAGCCAGTTACAACGTCATCCCCATGTCGAGGGTTGGCTTCAGCACATTCTCTACATGAAGCCCTCGTCCCGGAACAACACCATCTGTTCGCTGCGGATATTCTTCGAGGATGTGATTCATTGGCAGTGGCCCGAGGCGCCGCCGGCCGGACTGCTCGACGATCAGGACTTGGGGCCAGAAGAGGTTTACTTGCCCAGACCCCTGCCGCCAGAACTCGACCAGGCCGTGCAACAGGTCCTCATCGAAGCCAACACCTTTTCCGCCATGGGCTTGCTGCTCTTGCGCTATACCGGCATGCGCGTCGGGGAGATGCGTGACCTGAGTCTCCATGCCATGGAGGGCTCCGGACC
>JBIKMI010000392.1:0-3092 GCA_044359285.1 Kiritimatiellia bacterium | reverse complement strand
CCCGCCTTCGCGATCTTTGCGAGCTTCTGTTCAAAATTCCTGGTTTTGTTTTCCATTATCGGGTTAACCTTAGTTCTCAGAATGGCCATATTGACAAGGATTTGCAGTTGTTCGTGAATATGCCCTGCTCAAAACCGGGGGTGCAAACCTCTAGGCTTGCCCATACCGGGCTCCTTCAGCTATATTCACGCTTTGGTGTCTTGCGGGACACCACTGTAATAGTTCACAAGACGTGAGGGTTCAGGCCCCCGTCCATTCAACAAAGAAGAGATGCTATGAGCAAGAAACACCATCATGAACCGGCCGCCACTCCACCTGTCGAGGCGGAGCCCATCCCGGTTGCTGCCGAGGCGGGGGCCGAACCTGTCGTCGAGCCGCTTGTCATTGATCCCAAGGACCAGGAAATTGCCGCCTTGAAGGATCGGCTCCTGCGCCTGCAGGCGGACTTTGATAATTTCCGCAAGCGCACCCTCCGGGACCGTGAAGATATGGCACGGCGCGCAGGGGAACGCCTGTTGCAGGATCTCCTGCCCATCGCGGATCACTTTGAACTCGGGCTCGAAGCCGCCCGCCAGAGTCATATCAAACACAGCGTGATCGAGGGGTTTGAAGGCATCCTCAAGCAGTTCAAAACCAATCTTGAGAAGGCCGGCGTGACCGCCATTGAAACCAAGGGCCAGCTCTTCGACCCGAATGTCCACGAATGCGTCACCCAGCTTGCGTCTGAAGAGCATCCGGAAGGCGCGATCATCGAGGAAACCCGCAGGGGCTACAAACTGGGCACCTTCGTTCTCCGCGCCTCACAAGTGATTGTCTCGACCGGACCGGCGAACGCCAGTAGTCAGGATTCAGAAGTCAGCAGTCAGAATCCGGAACCGAGCAGCTAATCCGGACAAGAATTTTGTCCGGATTTCTTCATTTCCCAATTAGTGGTGAAGTTTTCCGCCTCACAGCCGGGTCAGATCCTCATGCGGTTCCGCATGGGGATTAATGTGGATCATCACATCCCCGATGTTCGGGAACTGGCAGAATAACTGGCGCTTGACGCTGGTGGCGACATCATGCGAGCGCTTGACGGTCATCAGCGCGTCCATCTCGAGCTTCAAATCCACAATCAGGTATTGCCCGGACCGGCGCCCGCGGATTTCATGAATCCCCGCCACGCCCTCAATCCCGGCGGCCGTCCGGCTCATCTCCGCCAACAGCTCGGGAGGAAGCGAGGCATCCATCAAATCACCCAGGGCGGGATGGAGCGTTTCCCAGCCCATCCGGATGATAAAAAAGGCCGACACCACCGCCGCAATCGGGTCCATGATCTTAAAGCCCAGGAAGGCGCCGGTGACCCCGATCAAGGTGGCAATGGAGGTGAGGGCATCCTTGCGATGATCCTTCGCGACCGCCAGCACGGAGGGACTTTCCAAATGCCCCGCGACCCGCAGGGTATACCGGCAGAGCCCTTCCTTGATGAGAATGGTCAACGCCGCGGCGATGACCGCCATCATGGCCGGGGTTTCAAGCTGATGGCTGATCATGGTGTGGGCGGATTGCCAGACGATACCCACGCCGGTCATCAGGATCAGGCTGGCCACCAGGATCGCCGAGACACTCTCCGCCTTGCCGTGTCCATAGGGGTGTTCCCGGTCAAACTGCTTGCGGCCCATCCGCAACGCCACCATGGCCGAGGTGATGGCAAAAAAATCGCACATGCTCTCCAGGCCATCCGCAAACACAGCCTCGGATTTCCCGAACCAGCCGGCCACCAGTTTCAATACCATCAGAAAGGCATTGACCCCGAAGCCGACCCAGATCACCCTTTCGGCCCGGTCGAACCGGTCATTCCGTTCTTTTTTTTCGTTGCTCGTCATGCCTTTTCCCCATATTTCACGTTATCCATCCACCCTATGGCCGGGACACGCTCTTCGATTTTTCATATTCCGCCACGGATTGCGGAAGCTCCGCTTCCAGCCGCTGGATGCGTGTGGCATCCACCGGGTGGGTGCTGAGGAAGGCGAGCCGGGAGCCTCCCTCCTTGTCGTTATAGTTAGCAAACCGGCGCCAGAATTCCACGGCCTGACGGGGATCATAACCGGCCCGGGCCATATAGATCAGCCCGAGATGATCCGCCTCCAACTCCTGCCGGCGTGAATGGGGCAGAGCCACTGCCAGACTGCTGCCGACTCCATACGCGGCCAGCACCGCCAGGCGATTGACATCGGACTTCTCCTTGACCACCTGATCCAGCGCGATCCCGCCCACCGCAATGAGCAGTGCCTCCGACATCCGTTCCCCGCCATGCCGGGCGACCGCATGTGCCACTTCATGGCCGATCACGGTGGCCATTCCGCTTTCATTCTCCGTAATCTGCAGAATGCCGGTGTAGACCCCGACTTTGCCGCCCGGCAGACAAAAGGCGTTCACCGTTTTAGCATCGTCAAACACCACGAATTCCCACTGGGCATCAGGCAGGGGTGCCACGGCGGCGATCCGTCGGCCCACCCGCTGAACCAGCGCATTGATTTCGGTATCCTTCGACACCGGCGTCTCTTTCTTGAGCTTCTGGAACTCCGTCAGGCCCATCTGCGCCTCCTCACCGGCACTGGTCAGGAGGAGTTGCCGCCGCCCCGTCTCCGGCACCGTGGCACAGGAGACGAGCAGCATGGACGCCATCAGCATGACGCCAAGACGAATCAAGCAGGAAGCATGGGGAAATTTCATCACTTGAGAGCATATCAGGGAACGTGCACCCCGTAAAGATGCACCAGCCACAGCGGCCCAGGGCCTATTCACGAACAACTGCAAATCCTTGTCAATATGGCCATTCTGAGAACTAAGGTTAACCCGATAATGGAAAACAAAACCAGGAATTTTGAACAGAAGCTCGCAAAGATCGCGAAGGCGGGAGCGGCGAATACGCCGCTCCCGCATGATAATTATTGGAATTCAACTCCATCGTATTTGCGCCGCAGGCAAAACCATTTCTTCCTTCGCGGTCTTCGCGTGCTTCTGTTCAAAATCTTCTCTTCTCCTTGCAGGACTAAAGAGTGATTGCCTTTGCACTACAGAGAGTTACAACTCGTGTGAATATGCCCTGC
>JBIKMI010000066.1:0-11579 GCA_044359285.1 Kiritimatiellia bacterium | reverse complement strand
GCGACCGAAAGCGAGGCCGTAATCAACAAGGGCACGACCATGGTCAGCGGGGCTTCCCCCACCCCGTCATACGCATGGGGATCGGCCGGCTTGCCGAAAAAGGCGGAATACACGACCGGCGCAAAGTATCCGATATTCAGGATCGTACTGGTCAGCAGCACCACGACGATCCCGATCTGGGCGGCATCCATGGCCCCCACCAGCAGGAACCATTTGCTGATGAATCCCCCGACCGGCGGCACCCCGATCATGCTCAGCGCGGCGACGCCAAAGGCGGCAAAGGTAAAGGGCATCACGCGCCCCAGCCCCTTCATGTCGGAAATATCCTTTTTATGGGAGGCCACATAAATGGCACCGGCACAGAAGAACAAGGTGATCTTGGCAAAGGCGTGATTGACGATGTGAACAATGCCGCCTTCAATCCCGACCGGCGTCAGCAGGGCCACGCCCAGGATCACATACGACAACTGGCTCACGGTGGAATAGGCCAGCCGCGCCTTCAGGTTGTCCTTGCTCAAGGCGATCAGGGAGGCGGCCAGAATGGTGAAGGACACAAAGTAGGCCGTCGGGATCCCCAGGTTGAAGTCATCCATCTTGACGACCCCGAACAGGAATAGCATCACGCGCGTGGTGGAGAACACCCCCACCTTGACGACGGCCACCGCATGCAGCAGGGCGCTCACGGGTGTGGGAGCCACCATGGCGCCGGGCAACCAGCTATGGAACGGCATGATGCCGTTCTTGGCGAAACCCAGGATCAGGCAGATGTAGGTGATCGTCACCATCCAGCGACTGGCATCCGACGGGAAGATCCCGTCCCGGATATTGGTCGAGAAATCAAGCGTGCCGCACAGGACATAGGTCATGATCATGGCCGGCAACACCAACCCCTTGGCCGTGGCCGTCAGATAGGTCAGATACTTGCGCGCGCCTTCATAGCCTTCCTGGTCCTGATGATGCGCCACCAGCGGATAGGTGCTGATGCTGACGATTTCGTAGAACAGGTAGAGGGTAAAGAGGTTATCCGAGAAGGCACAACCGATGGCACCGAAGAGGGCCAGCGCAAAACAGGCATTGAAGCGGGTCTGCGCATGTTCGTGGGCACCGCGCATGTAGCCCATGGAGTAAATCACCGTCACCATCCACAGGGAGGAGGCGACGAGCGCGAAGACCATGGAAAAGGCATCCGCCCGCAGCGTCACCGTGACACCGGGCAGAATGTTGAAAAGATGATACACCAGTTTTTGCCCCGCGAAAACGGCAGGGACCAGCGACACCACCGTACCGAACAGGATGGCAGCGGTGATGAACGAGCACGACTCACGAAGATTCGGGCGCTTGCCGGTCAGCATCACGGCGGCAGAACCGATCAGGGGCGCAAGAATCGCCAGGAGCAGACGGGGAGTTTCCAGGGGGGCCGCGCTGATCATCCTTCCATCTCCTTCAAATCACGGGCGTCAATCGAGTGATAATTGCGATACACGGCAATCATGATGCTCAGCACAATGGCCGCCTCGGCCGCCGCAATTCCCATGATAAACAAGGTAAAGGCCTGCCCGACCACCGGATCCGCCGCGCGGAAATGGGCAAAGGCCATGAAATTGAGCGAGGCACCCGCCAGAATCAACTCGCCGGAAATCAACATGCCCACCAGCGTGCGGTGCCGGATGAACCCGAAGAAGCCGATGGCAAACATCAGTGCGCCCACGACCAGATAGGCGGCCAGAGTCCCGGGCGCGTGGATGATCAGATTGAGTATCGTCATGAGTGAGTCCTCCGCCCCGACCGTGCCACCACCAAGGCCCCGAGAATGGCCAGCAGCAACACCACCGAGATCAGTTCAAACGCAAAACCGAAGCGCGTCAGCAAGGCCCGCCCCAGATCCTCGACCGTGCCGGCATTGATCTGGACCGCCTTCGGCAGCCAATGGGTTTTGGCCACCACCAGGATCAGCCCCACCGCCAGCATCGCCGCCACCAGAAAACTGGATAACCCGAGCAGGACATTCCGCGGCAGCAGGGACGCGCCCTCATTGGGATCGGCCAGCATCAGCGCGAACATGATCACCACGCAGATCGCCCCGATGTAAATCAGCACCTGCATCAACGCCAGGAAGGGGCTGTTCAGGAAGACATACAGACCGGCCAACCCGATAAAGGAGAGGACCAGCCCACTCACACAATATACCAGCCGCCGTGAAGCCGCGGCGATCACGGCCCCGGTCAGGGTCACCGCCACCACCCCGGCGAACAGCAGGGAGGAGGCCACCGTATTGAGCGTAGCAGGGGTCAGGTCGATCGTCATTTTTTCTCCAGCACGCGTTTGAGCAGATCCATCGTGTAATCTTCCTTCTTCCGGGAGGCCAGATTGTATTCCTTGGAAAAATGCAGCGCATCAAAGCTGCAACTTTCCACGCAGAGCCCGCACAGGCTGCAGGTCGTGAAATTGAGCGTATAGGCGGTCAGCGACTTGCGGGGTGCCCCTTCAGCCTTGGCTCCATCCAGCTTGATGCAGCCCGAGGGACAGGCCCGCTGGCACGCCATGCAGACCACGCACTTGGGCTTGCCGGTCGTCGCATCGCAGGTCAGATCGATATGTCCACGATAGCGCGGCGTCATTTTCAGGCTCTGCCGGGGATAATGCACCGTCACATTCGGACGGAACCAGTGGAGGAAGGTGATCTTCATCCCCACGCACAGGGTGTACAGCCCGCTAAATATTTCTTTGAAGTAGGTAATCATCAGGGTAAGCCTAGTGGAAGAGTTTAAGCATAAAGGCCGTCAGCAGCAGGTTCACCAGTGCGAACGGAATCAGGATTTTCCACGACAAATTCAAGAGCCCGTAAAACTGGGTGCGGGGAAACGACCAGCGTACCCAGATGACGGCAAAACACAGGGCATACATCTTGATCAGGAACCAGTGGACGCCCGGCAGGATCCCGAAGGGGCAATCCCAGCCGCCCAGGAAGAGGATCGTTCCGACACAACAGCCGACCACGATATTCAGGTACTCGGCGACGAAGAACAGGCCGAAACCCATTCCTGAATACTCCGTAAAGGCGCCGGCCACCAGTTCGCTTTCGGCCTCCACCATGTCGAAGGGCGCCCGGTTCGTCTCCGCCAGCATACAGATGAAATAGATCAGGAAGGCGACCGGCATCATGAGGCTGGCTTTCAGATTCAGCACATTCCAGTGCCAGAACCCGCCCATCTGCTGCTCGACAATCGTATGCAGGTTGAAGGTGCGCGTGACGAACACCAGGGAAATGACCACCAGCAACATGGGGATTTCATAGGCAATGTTCTGCGCCACGACCCGCGCGGCCGCAATGCTCGAATACTTGTTATTCGAAGCCCAGCCGCCCAGCAGGATGGCAAACACGCCGAACGCCCCGAAGGCGAAGATCATGAGCAACCCGAGATTGAAATTCCGGGGAACAATCGTCTCGCTGAAGGGCATGGTCACCAGGCAGAGGACGCCCGGCACCACCACCATCACCGGCGCCAGCTTGAACATGATCAGATCGGCGCCCTGCGGGGTCAGGATCTGCTTGCCCAGCAGCTTGATACCGTCCGCCACGGGTTGCAGCAGGCCCCAGGGGCCCACTTCGATGGGACCCGGCCGGAGCTGGAACCAGGAGGGAACTTTCCGCTCCACAAGGGTCAGGTACGCCGCATTGAGCAGCGCAAAGGCAAGAAAGCCGACCAGATAAAGGATCAGCCGCACCACTTCCATGATCATCTCGCTCGACATTGCCAACCTACTCCCATCCTTAACGGTCCATATCCGGAATCACCAGATCAAAACTTCCCAGAAGCGCCAACGCATCCGGCAACAGCATCCCCGCCGAACATTCGCGGAACAGGCTCATGTTCGAGAAACAGGGGGAACGCAACTTGAGGCGATAGGCATTCTCCGAGCCATCACTCACCACCCGCACCCCGAAACTGCCCCGTGCCGACTCCACATTGTAATAGCCGTCACCCTTGGCGGGCTTCAGGGTGCGCGGCACCTTCTCCGCCATGACCGGCCCGGCGGGCAGCGAGTCGAGCGCCTGCTCAATGATCCGCATGCTTTGAATCATCTCCTCGATGCGCACCTTGTACCGGGCCATGCAATCGCACTCGGGGAAGGACGGGACATCGAAATTGAATTTCGAATAGACGGAATAGGGTTCGACTTTACGCACATCATAGGCGACGCCGGAGCCGCGGATCACCGGACCTGTGGCGCCATACTTGCGGCAGGTCTCCGCCGAGATCAGGCCAATGCCCTCGACCCGCTTGCGGAAGATGATGTTTTTGGTGACAAGGGCATCGTACATCGGCATCCGGGAACGCAGCCGGGCCAGGAACGCCCGGGTCCCGGTCACAAATTCATCGTCAATATCATTGCAGACGCCCCCGAAGCGGTAGTAGCAGAAGGTCAGGCGTGCCCCGGTCACGGATTCAAGCAGATCCAGAATCTGTTCGCGGTCATCAAAACAATAGAGGAGCGGGGTGAACCCGCCCAGATCGACCAGGAAGGCGCCCAGCCACAGCAAATGACTCGACACGCGATTCAATTCGGAGGTGATCACGCGGATATATTCCGCACGTTCCGGAACGGTAATCCCCGCCAACCGCTCCACCGCACCCACATACCCATGGCCATTGAACAGGGCGGCCACATAATCAATACGGCCGGTATTGGGCAGGAACTTCGCATAGGAGCGGTTCTCGCCCATCTTCTCATGCATGCGGTGACCGTACCCGATGACGGGATCCGCATCCACGATGTACTCCCCGTCCATGGTCAGCTTGATGCGCAACACGCCATGCGTGGCCGGATGCTGGGGCCCCAGATTGAGGACAAACGTTTCGTTCAGAACACTGTGTGCGTCAGTACTCACGCGGTGAAGTCCTTTCGCAGCGGGTGGAAGCGGGCGTCTTCAGGGAGGAGTAATGGAATCAGTTCAGGATGACCTGTAAAGATGATCCCGAAGAAATCATGGGTTTCCCGCTCATGCCAGTTGGCTCCACCGTAAATATGGGAAATGGTAGGCAGTTCCGGTTTGTCACGGGGAATCCGAACCCGGATGGCCACGCGTTCACCCGACCCGGCATGGGTAAAATCATAGACGACTTCGAATTGACGCTCGGCCAGCCAATCGATCCCGGTGATCGCCTCAAGCATCCACTTGGCGTCATCCAGGATTTTAGCCGCCTCCCCCACCCGCTCGGCAGGGATCGACACATCCAGGTCGATCCCCTTGGTCGCATGCGGGGTTTCGAGCACCAGCGGTACGGGAGCGCCGGCCTCGGCCCCCGCCACGGGCGCGAGCACTCCGCGCACGGCGATGGCTTCAAACTTGGATTTCAGATCAAGACTATTCATGGGGATTATTGGGCCTCCACCCTCGGGAAACACCGCTTGCCGCGAAGCTTCTCCTCCAGCGTGAGGATCCCTTCGATCAAGGCCTCGGGCCGCGGCGGACACCCCGGCACATACACATCCACCGGAATAAGCTGATCCACGCCCTCGACGATGCCGTATTGGCCGGGGAACTTGAACGGACCGCCGGAGATGGCGCAATTGCCCATAGCCAGCACCCACTTGGGTTCGGGCATCTGGTCATACAGGGTCACCACCGCAGGGGCCATCTTACGGCTGATGGTTCCACTCACAATCATCAGATCGCTCTGGCGGGGGGAAGGCCGGAAGACTTCACAGCCGAACCGGGCCATATCAAACCGTGACGCCCCGGTGGCCATCATCTCAATGGCACAGCAGGCCAACCCGAAGGTCATCGGCCACAGTGAATTGGCACGCGCCATATTCAACACATCGTCAAGTAAGGCGAAGTGGATTAAGCCTGGGGGGACTTCAACTTGCTTTTCCATGAAAAAACACCTTTCTTCCAGGCATACACAATCACCAGCGCCAGGATACCGACAAAAAGAAGCACTTCCCCGAAATCCAACCAACCCGGCTTCTCATTATAGATCAGGGCCACAGGGAACAGGAATAGAACGTCAACGGAGAAAGCCACAAAGATGAGGGCATAGAGATAATACACCACCCCGTACCGGATCCAGGCATGCCCGATGGGCGCCACGCCGCACTCAATGCTCCGCAGGGTTTTCTGATAGACCGCCCGGGTACGCCGGGGGGCCAGCAACCAGGCCATCACCATGGCACCCAGACCGATCACCAAACCCGCCACCAGAAAGGCCAGCAGATAAATTAAACTCCACACAACGCTATTGGGCATAAACAAAGTCGCTCCATCCCTCGCCCCCATAGGGGCACAAAAGGTCAAAAAATATCATCACAGGATTCCCAGATCAATAAAAAAAGGGCAAACAAAACTAACCCTATCAAACTAGTAGCCTAGATATTAATCAGCCGACTCTGATTCAAGGGTTCGTTCTGAAATTTTGCGGACGAGCCGGTCGAAAAGATAGCCGTGAAAGGGCAGGAAAATATACCAGTAAAGTTTCCCATACCAGGTTTCCGTATCGTAATAGGCCACCACCGAAAGCCGGTGGCCGCCGGCTTCAGGATAAATGCTGAACTTGAGCCAGGCGAAGCCGGGCAGTTTCATCTCGGCCCGAAGCAGGACCATCCGGTTCTTATGTAAAGACTCCACCCGCCAGAAATCAACCACATCATTGACCCGCAGGGTGGATAAACTGCGCCGTCCGCGGGTCGTGCCCACCCCCATCAGGAGTTTGTCCAACATGCCCCGGAGCCGCCACATCCAGTTACCATGGGACCAGCCTTCCTTGCCCCCGATCAGACAGACGGATCGGAAGAGATCGCGACTGCTCCTCTCAGACAGCACTGAGGCCGAAGCGGTATAACGGGGAGGGTGTGGCAGTTCGTGCAGTTTGACGCTGAACTCGTGATGGGGTGGATATGAATCCGACCACCGGGTATGAACGGAGTCCTGGGCTTCATGCACGAGGGCTTCCCGCACCGCCTCGCGATAAGGGACCTGCCGGAAGGGGATCAGCTGCATGATCCGGGAGTCCAGACACACCACATCATTTTTCAAGCCCTCCATCAGACTCCGGGTGATCGGCGCAGGGACCGGTGTCAGCAAGCCACACACATAGGCGTACAGCCTCACATCAGATAAAAAGACCGGGATAAAAAAGCGTTTTTTTCCCAACACCTCAGCCACCACCCTCAACATGTCCTCATAGGTCAGCACGTCAGGCCCCCCGATGTCATACGACTGCCCCTGGGTTTCCGGATGCTCCAGTACACCCACGAGATACCGGATAACATCCCGGATGCTGATCGGTTGACATTTGGTCCGTCCCCACCAGGGAATGACGATCACGGCCAGACGTCGCACGAGATGCTGGATGATTTCATAGGAGGCGCTGCCGGATCCAATAATGACAGCAGCCCTCAACACAGTGGTGGGGATCGTGCCACTCCCCAATTCCGTCGCCACATGCATCCGGCTCCGCAGATGAGGCGACAGCACGGTGCGCACATCCCCCAGCCCGCCCAGGTAAATAATACGCGAGACCCCGTTAAGGGTGGCCGCCTCCAGGAAATTCCGTGCATTAGCGTGATCGGTCGCTTCGAACTCCTTCGGGCCGAGTAACAGGGAGTGAATCAGGTAGTAGGCCGTATGAATGCCCTTCAAGGCGAGGGAGAGGGAGGCCACATCCGAGGCGTCCGCCACCACAATCTCCGCCTCCGGCCAGCGCTCGACATGTTCCGGCGAGGCCTTTCGCACCATCACGCGGACGGTATAGCCGCGAGCGAGCAGCTCATGAATCAGGCGGCCGCCAATATACCCCGTTCCGCCCGTCACCAGAATGGTCCCCTCAGCCGGTCTGGGCTGCGTCGGCAGGTCATGGCAATAGAGCAGCTCGCAGCTGAGAGCACCCTCGGTCTCTAGAATTCTCACTTTTGTTTTCATAAGTCCGGTCAGGCAGAATACGAGGGGCCCCTGCTTAAAAGCCTCTGCGCCGTGACGACCGTTGCCTTGATGCAGCCGCGGTTTTGCGAGACCAAGGCGGCCGCGCGCGCGCCAACTGTCATGCGCCTGGCCCCATCGGCAAGCAGCTGATCCAAGGTGGCCCGCAGTTCCGCCCCGGTCCCCACCTGGATCAAGGCCTCTGCCGCCTTGAACTCCCGGACAATGTCGGCAAAATTCTGCATATTCGGCCCGACTACGACCGGTTTTCCGCATACCGCCGGCTCGATGATGTTCTGGCCGCCCTGCTGCGTCAGACTCTTTCCAATGAAAATCACCGTCGCCACCGTATACAGGTGCTTTAGTTCACCAGTGGTATCCACCAACAGCACCCCCGGCGGGTCACCTGCGGGAGCCACCCCCCTTTTACTGCGCTGGACATACGTGAGCCCCTTCTTCTCGATCAGCGCCACCACCTCATCCCGGCGTTCGGCATGACGGGGAACGAGGACCAGTTTCAAGCCGGGATACCGGCTCCGCGCCTGAATGAAATAATCCAGCAGCACCTCCTCCTCGCCCGGCCAGGTGGAACCGCCTAACAATATCACGTCACCCGCCGTCATGCGGGCGGAAGCCAGGATCGCGGTCGCCGTTTCCAACTGGCCGGGATCTTTGAGGGCGACATCATATTTGGCACTTCCGGTCTCCTGCACCCGGTCCGGCTCCGCCCCCAGTGCCAGATAGCGATCCCGATCCTGCGGCCCCTGCACACAGAGGTGATCCACCATTCGCAACAGGGGGGTAAAGAGCCAGCGATAGCGATGATAGCCTTTGAAGGAGCGGTCAGACAGGCGACCATTGATCAACAGCACGGGGATGCCGCGCGCCCGGCTCATCCGGATCAGGTTCGGCCAGAACTCACATTCAGTCAGCACCAGCATCCGGGGGTTCAGCACGTTCAACACGCGCCGGATGACCCAGGGGAAATCAACCGGGAAATACACCAGCACGTCCGTTTGGTTCAGGGCCTTGGCCGCCAGGGTATGTGCCGTGGAGGTGTTGACCGTCATCACAAAGGCGATATCCGGCTGAACCTGCCGCCACTCCTCCATGACGCGGAGCGCCACATAGGTTTCCCCCACGCTGACCGCATGCACCCAGACCCGGGGCCGTTCGCTGATCCGCGCCTTCAGGTCGGCGTCATAGACTGCCAGCCGTTGCATAAACCCTTTGGCATACCCACCCCGCCGGCACATGCGCAGCAGGAAATAGGGCAACATCGCCACAAACAACACCGGAAACAATAAATTGTATATCAACCAAATCATATGTATCTCAAATCCTAGTATCCTGTCCGACAAGTTCGTTTAAGAAAGACTTCACCACTCATTCAAGAAATACAGGAAATCCAGTTCAATTAAAGAAAACCGTTTGGCGATTTTATGGCTGGGGTACCCGCCAGACATAAAATCGCCAAACATTATCTGGATTTCCCTGATTTCCTTAATCAGTGGTGAAGTCTTTTCTTCGCGATCTTTGCGTGCTTCTGTTCAAAGCTCTTCGTCTTTTCTTAGCCGGTATTCTTCAGCGCCATCTCATAGGCCTGGGTATAGTAGCGGCCGAGGTTGTGCCAGTCGAAGTGTTCGGAAGCGATCTGGACGCGGTTGCGTTGGTTGATGCGCTCGCGGCGATCCATCTGCATGAAGTTGAAGAGCTGGTTCGTGAGCGTATTGGCCGAGGCCTCAAATGAGTTGAAGCGCCGCTCCAGCACGTGCAGTCCGTCCTTGTCGTGATTCTCGATGTTCTGGGCCAGGTAGGTGCCGAAGCCGGACAGATCACTCGTGATGGAGGGAAGCCCCAAGGCGGCACATTCCAGCGGCGCATAACCCCAGGGCTCATAGCTGCTGGGGAAGATCCCCAGATGACAGCCCCGCACAAATTGATCGTAGTCCATGCCGAAGAGCGGATCGTTGGTGGTCACGAAGTCGGGATGATACACCACTTTGACGGGATCGCCGGGCTGGTTGAATAACTGGCAGGAGCGCAGTTGGTTCAGCACTTCGTCATTCTGGTCATCCATCAGGTCGTGCGTCACAATAGAGGGCATGCTCTTGCTCTTCCACACATGCATCAGGCGGCGCAGGCGCAGGCGCCAGTAATCATCCACCAGTTCATCCATGTCGGGATATTTTCCCATCGATGCGGCGACAAACAGCCGTTCACCAATCTGGTTGGAAATGGCGCGGCAGTCGTCCTGCATTTCCTGCATCATGGCGCGCCGTCGCAACGCCTCGGCATTGATCGAGCGGATCGGTTTGCGGGTGATGATGAAAAACACAATGGTCTGGTTGGTGCCCGCCTGCTTCATCCGGAAGTTCAGCCGGGCCAATGACTCAATCGTCAGATCAAACCCCTTGTTCCGGTATTCAAACCGGCCCGAGGTGAAAAAGTACAGGGTGCGGTCCAGGTCAAAGGAGTAGCTCGGGAAGAAGTGGGCCACGACAAATTCATTGATCTTCTCCTTGTAAACCCGGTGCAGGTTCTGGAATTCATGCAGGGCCACAAAGCGTTCAATGTTCAAGCCGTTGGGCAGCAGGGCATCGGGCTTGCGCCCGAGCAGATGCTCGCACTCATAGCCGGTGATATCGCTGACGGTGGTGAAGACATGGCAGCCATGCGCGGCGGCCCGCTCCAGTCGCACCTGCGCTTCAATATTGAATTTACGGGCATCGGCCGCCCAGTCCACGAAAGGCACATGATCGTAAAACCAGGGATCGTTCATCGCCAGATACCGGCCCAGCAGGGTGGCATGCGTGGTGAACACAATGGAGACCGGAAGCTGGGCGCGCCGCATTTCCGGAATCGCGGAAGCCCCCATCCATTCATGGAAGTGCGCAATGATCGGGCGTTTGCTGCTTTGGGCTTTCGCGATGGCCCTGAAACACTGCTCGACCGTGTAGCCGAAGGCGACGACCTGGTCAACCAGCGGATCGTCATTCAGCGCGATGCTGTGATGCTCCCACATCAGATACTTGATGAACCCCATTTGTGATTGCACGGAGGCGGGATTGAGCAGCAACACGCGCGGCCGCCCGGTGATCAGCCAATGGCCGTAATGCGCTTCAATGCCCTGTTCATGCAGGAGACGTAGGACATCCGCAAAAAAACCGGTCGGCTGGATTTCCTCGAATTCCGTTTGCGAGGTTTGCGGGTTATAAGGACCGATCAGGCAATAGCGGTTTCCCCATTGCTCCACAATGCTGGGGACTTTGGAACGGATGACAGTATAGATTCCGCCGAGCTGTTGACACACTTCCCACGCAACTTCAAAAAGCAGCGGCTGTGTGGACGAGGCAGATTCACGAGAGACAATCAAATCGCTGTGCTTGGACATCAGATACCTCACTAGTTGTTAGCCTCGTACCTTCTACACTCCACATCCATTCGAGGCAACCCAAATTCTCATGTTCGCACGCATGAGGAAAAAAGATTTTACCACCCGCCTGGAGTACCAGGCTTGAGTTAGGATGAGGAAAGAGGGAGAGGCGGAGGGCAAGAATCCCTGCACTACGCCAGCTCAGGTATTCCTCGAAAAGCGGCGTGGCGTTTATTTTCTCCACATGTACTCGTGTGGAAAAATTAACGCCACATTCTCTTC
>JBIKMI010000065.1:0-11606 GCA_044359285.1 Kiritimatiellia bacterium | reverse complement strand
GCCCTGTAGCAAGCGTCGCCGCCTCACGTAATCGCCTCAGCAACTTTCCGGAACCAGTTTTGACAGAATCAAGAAATTAGATGCGTCTGCCCTGACTATATTATTGACATCACCGGGCTTCAGGAACATTGTGTAGTCACTTGTTAAGAGGTGTATCATGCCCATTCGCATTGTTCTGTGTGACGACCATCAAATCATTCGCGAGGGGTTGCGTTCCCTTCTGGAAAAGCAATCGGACATGAGTGTTGTCGGCGAAGCCCTGAACGGACTGGGCGCAATTAAGCTCGTGGCCGAAAAAAAGCCGGATATCGTCATTCTGGACATAGCCATGCCGGATATGAACGGCATCGCCGCCGCCCGGCGGATATTTGATGATCACCCGAAAGTTAAAATCCTGGCCCTGTCGATGCATTCCGACCACCATTTCGTGACGGAAATGCTGGAAGCAGGGGCCTCGGGCTATATGCTCAAAGATGGTGCTTTCGGAGAGCTCGCCACCGCCATTCGCACGATTATCTCCGGCGGCCTGTTCATCAGCCCCCATATTGCGGGAAATGTGCTTGAAGCCTTCGCCCAACGCGCCAAGCCCGGCCGCGTTGCAAAACGCAAGGTTGCCCAATTGAGCCAGCGGGAGAAGGAAATCCTGCAGCTCATCTCCGAAGGCAAGAGCACCAAGGAGATTGCCGCACTTATTCATGTCAGTGTCAAGACGGTGGAGACCCATCGACAGCATATTATGCAGAAAGTGGGCGCTCACAATGTGGCCGCGCTGACCAAATATGCCGTTCGCGAGGGAATCACCAGCCTGGAATGAACCAGGCGAGCCCCTACTGTCCCGTAAGACAAGTTCGTTTAAGAAAAACTTCACCACTAATTTAAGAAATTTATGAAATTCAGAATTGAACAGAAGCCCGCAAAGCCCGCGAAGAGCAAAACAATATAGCGGCATTTCTTGTTCGGGAGTACCCGATCCAAAAATGCCGCTATGGTGCTTCTTTAATTAAAGAAAACCGTTTGGCAATTTTATGGCTGGGGTACCCGCCAGCCATAAAATTGCCAAACATTATCTGATTTCTTTCATTTCTTTAATCAGTGGTGAAGTCTTTCCTTCGCGATCTTTGCGAGCTTCTGTTAAAATTCACTCTTTTTTAACTTTTTTGCCTTACAGGACATTAGCCATGGATAAAAAAGCGCTTTCCCGCATCCACTCGCGGCTGAAACGGTATTTCGATACAACCCACAGCCCGGTCGTCCAGTTCATGGCGGTCAGGACTCTTGCCCCCTTCCGCGTCCTGGTGGCCACCATCCTGAGCGCCCGGACCAAGGATCAAACCACCACGCTCGTTTCTGAACGCCTGTTCAACAAGGTCAATACACTGGAGGCGCTGGGCGCTCTTTCCGTGAAGGAGCTTGAAACGCTGATTTTCCCTGTGGGCTTCTACCGGACCAAGGCCCGTATGCTGAATAAGCTACCTGGCGTCGTTCAGACACTTTTCGGCGGCGTGATCCCCCGCACCGTTGAGGAATTGGTCAAGCTCCCGGGGGTCGGACGTAAAACCGCCAATCTGGTTGTCACCGAAGCCTTTGACGAGCAGGGTATCTGTGTCGATATCCACGTCCACCGGATCAGCAACCGGCTCGGCCTGCTTAAAACCAAATCACCGACGGAAACAGAAAAAAGACTGCGCACGCGCCTGCCCCCTGAATACTGGAAAACATGGAACCGCTATCTGGTCGCCTTCGGCCAGACCCGATGCACCCCGCTTCGCCCGAAATGTCAGGGATGCCCGATCTATGCTGACTGCGCCCGCGTGGGGGTCATTCCACCGAAAGCAACGTCCCGAAGTGCCGTTTTATCAAAAAGAAAGAAGGCCATTGAACCGGGCTGATAAAATCGGCACTGAGCGTCCAATGATGAGAGGCATCGATGGCCCCGAGCAGTTCAGGCACCTTTCCCGTCGTGATCCCGGAATAATACCCGTTATCCCAATTCCCGGCACTGACCGCCGTATGCGCGCTGGTGGATAAGCCCGCCGGAACATAGCTGGTATTCACATCCCCGCCACTGAGATTATCCCAACCGGTGTTGGCGAAATTCAGGCCGAACAACATGGTCGCATTGGTAGGGTCGCCAAACCAGGGCAGTCCAGCACCGGCATTGGAGACAATCATTCCCGTATAGGCGAAAATCTGGTCGCCCTCGGCACTAAGCGCCATCCCCCCGCCAGATATGCTCCCCGTGCTCCAACACTTCTGCGTCCCCGCAATCCACGATACAACCGATCCTGCACTCAGCACATTCGTGCTGGTCCAGGTCAGGGGGCCGGGTGAGACCGCCCGCCCCAGATGATCGCCCCACCGGAACCAGCCGTTATTGACCGATGAGTTGGTAAAATGGATCGGCGTATTGGGCGGGATGTCGCACAACGCCAACCAGGCGAACGAGTCGATCGTATCGGCGTTATAGGCGATAATCGCCACATCACCTGCCCGTAACTGCGCATAAGCAGGCCCACTCAACCCGCTCAGGAATATGGCAAAATAGACTAATAAGCTCAACTAACCACCTTTTACCTTTAGCAAAGCGGTTAGTTATAGCTAGTTTAATACGGCAGTCAATTTAAATAAACGGTTAGATTTTGAGGATGCGAAAGAGGGCCTCTTACCGGCGCGGGGGAGGACGGCGTCCAAATCGGCCCTGGGGGCGCCCTTGGGGTCGATAGGCAGGCCGCGAAAACGATGCGCCGGAATGACCACCCACACCCGGGGGAAGCACCAGCAACACCGGCTCCGGGTTCTCGTAATCGAGCGCCTTGCCGATATACTTCTCAATTTCGGGCATCGAAAACGCCTCATTTTCGCAGGCAAAGGTATAGGCGACACCCGCCTTGCCGGCACGCCCGGTCCGGCCGATCCGATGCACATAATCCTCGGCATCAAGCGGAATATCATAATTGATCACATGGCTGATATCATCCACATGGAGACCACGCCCAGCCACATCCGTGGCCACCAGCACCCGGATCCGGCCATCCCGGAAATCTTCCAGCACCTTGACGCGCTTCTTCTGGGGCACCGCACCCGAGAGCATATCCGCATTGATCCCGCAGCGCGCCATATAGCCCATCACCCGCTCGGTTTCATCCCTGCGATTACAGAACATGAGAACCCGCTCCGGCTTGTCCCGTTGCAACAGGTTGTAAAAGAGGGCGAATTTCTTATCCGCGGGCACCGTGAACACAATCTGCTTGATATTGTCCACAGTCACTTTTTCCGGCTCAATCTCAATGGCCACCGACTCATTGGTCCAGCGGGAGGCCAGGCGCAGGATATCCTCGGTCAGGGTGGCGCTGAACAGCAGGGTCTGGCGCTCTTCCTTGCGGGGCATGGAATAGACGATTGTGCGGACATCGGGGATGAAGCCCATGTCTAGCATCCGGTCCGCCTCATCAATGACCAGTACCTCGACATTCTTGAGATCGAGCAGGCCACCACGGCGGAAATCCAGCAAACGGCCGGGGGTCGCCACCATGATGTCGGGACTGATCTCCATCAATTGGCGCTGTTGCTTGTCGTAATCCATCCCGCCATAAATCCCGAGCACCTTCAACCCGCAATACTTGCCGATATCCCGCGCATCCTTTTCGATCTGAATGACCAGTTCGCGGGTGGGCGCCAAAATCAAGGCGCGGGGCGCCCCCATTTTCGTGACGCGCTTACGGGGCGTCCGCAAAAAGTGTGTGAAAATGGCAATCAGAAAAGCCGCCGTCTTGCCCGTTCCGGTCTGAGCCTTACCGGTCACATCCCGGCCCGCCAGGGAGGGCGGGATGGACAGGGCCTGAACCCCGGTACAGTATTTGAAGCCCAGATCATCAACGGCATGCATGATTTCAGCCGGCAGATCCAGATCATGGAACCGGGTCTTTCCCTCTACCACCGGAATATCATAATCCGCCACCACCCATTTACGGGCGGGCGCCACCACCGGAGCCGCATGACGGACAGGCGCCGTCTTGACAGGGGCCGGGGCATGAGCCAGGGCAGGGCCAGTGGCCTTTTTCGGGACGGCATGTGAAACTGCAGGTGCCGGTTTGACGTTAGCCGCCTTCTTAATTACCCCTGAAGTCTCAGGCTTACGGGCTAAACGCGTGATGTGATGCTTTATTTTTTGTATGAGTCGACGTACCATGGGGATCAATACTACGCCACTATGGCCGCCAATACAAGCATGGCCTTTCGCCCCCGCGGCCATTCTCATTAATGGCCACGCAGGCGCACCGGACTCCGTCCCGACCTCATGTGTTGTGGCCATAATGGAAATGGTTGCCTTTTCCTAGCACTTTAGCCGGGTTATTTGTATAATCCAAAAAGTAAGGGAGTGCACTATGAAGATGAGCGACCGAATCGCCAGAGGGGTGTTGACGGGCATGCTGTACGCCGGCCTGCTCATACGGGGCGGTGCTGAAGAGATCAAAGTGGGTGATACCCCGGAGGTGGTGGTTAAGGAGTTAGGTAAACCGCAGGGGCGTATTTCATCTGGTGTCTACGATTTGTACATCTATCCCCGCGGGAAAGTGGAATTTAAAAATGGCGCCGTAACCACGGTTGAACTGGTCTCGGAAGAGGAGGCCACAACCCGGCGCCTCGAGCAGGAAAAACGCCAGCAGGACGCCGTGCAGCAGACGCAGGAGGCCCAGGAACGGAGACGACTGGAAGGAAACAAACTCCTGGCGGAACGGCTGGCAGACCCCTCGTTCCGCGCCCAATCAGCCGGAGACCAACTGGCCTACTGGGATGTGTTCCAGAAGCAATATCCGGAAATTGACATTGGCACCCTGTACACCCCTCTGGCCCGACAGAATCAAGCGGATCTGGAGCAAGCCCACATCCGGGCGCAACTGGCGGACCTGCAACAACGGACCGCCGCGGCCGAGGCCCGCGCCTTGCGCGCGGAACAGGCGGCCGAAGAAGCCTACTGGTCAAGAACCTCCATGACCTATGTCTCCTACCCCTGGATCCAGAGTTATTCCCCCTGCGGCCCCACGATCCCGCGTGATACAACAACTCGGCCTCGCCCCAAACAATACCATAACAATACTACGCTGCCCCTGCCCGCCACTCATGCCGGATCGATCCCGGTCCTGACCCGCACCATCCAGGCAACCCCCTTTTCGTCATCCGTCAGCTCCCTCCGCACCACCAACGCCACCCTCAATGGAAAATCCTGGCCCCCAAGTCCCTGAACGGACGCAGGACAAATTTCTTCCAAACCGAAAAATGTTTCACACCCGCTTCACCCTGAAGTTAAGCGAAGGCGCATACTTCAGGGTGAAGCGGGTGTGAAAAACTCTTTGCATTTTTTGCGTCAGGTATATGTGTCGAGACATACACAGTCACGTAATAATAATGGCCATTTTAAATATTGTCATAAATTTGTCCTGAACGCACCCTGAACGTCGCCTTGGCTCTCACATTGACTTCACCGCTTCTGTTTCCTATTATTAGTGACCTATGACGACCGCATTGCCGACCAGTTTAACGGGGTTGCTGAAGCGCACCGGACTCTTATCCGACGATCAGATTGGAACCCTCCTCCAACACGCCCAGCAAAATGATCTCACCATCACCCGGGCGGCCGTGGCCCAGGGATTCACCACGGAAGACGCCTTCCTCGAATCCCTGGCAACGGTCCTGCATGTCCCCTTCCTGCGGTTGGGCACCATCGCCATTGAATCAACCATTCTGGAGAAACTGCCCACCCGGACGGTTTTCCAATATAACGTCATCCCCTACGCCATTGAAAACGGGGCCCTGATGGTCGCCACCAATGACCCGTTTGACAGCGGCTTGGTGGATGCCCTGCGCCTGGCCTCCGGTATGCGGGTGAAGTTAGCGCTGGGCCTGCTTAACGATATCGCCAGCGCCACCAAGAAATTCTACGGTGTCGGCGCGGATACGATGGAAAAACTGATGCAGGACAACCATCGTATCGAGGTGGCTCCGGACGAAGCGCTGATGAAAACGGACCTGGGCGAGCTCGATCAGGAGGCCTCCATCGTCCGGTTTGTGAACCAGATCATCTGGGAAGCCTATCAGGAGCGCGCCACGGATATCCACATGGAGCCCATGGAAACCCAGCTACGCATCCGCTACCGGGTTGACGGGGTCTTGCATCAGACCCCGCTGCCCGCCCAGCTTTCCCGGTTTCAGGCGGCCATCATTTCCCGTATCAAGGTGATGGCCAACATGGACATCGCCGAGAAGCGACTCCCCCAGGACGGGCGTATCGGCATGCGCATTCAAGGCGAAGATATCGATATCCGTGTCTCCACCCTGCCCACGGCCTACGGCGAAAGCGTCAGCTTGCGCTTGCTCATGCGGGGCAAGGAATTCATCGGGCTCCGCCAGTTGGGGCTTCGTGAACGGGACGAAACCATCATCCGGAAGATCATCGAAAAACCGAATGGCATCATCCTGGTGACGGGCCCCACCGGCTCGGGAAAATCCACCTCGCTCTACGCCTATCTGCACGAGATCAATACCATCGACCAGCGCATCATCACGGTGGAAGACCCGATTGAGTATGAAATGGCGGGCATCAACCAGTGCAACGTCAAATCGGAAATCGGCCTGACCTTTGCCAACGCCCTGCGCTCCATCCTGCGTCAGGACCCCGACATCATCATGATCGGTGAAATCCGTGACTTTGAAACCGCCGAAATTGCCATCCGGGCCTCCCTGACCGGCCATCTGGTGTTCAGCACCCTGCACACCAACGATGCCGGCGGGGCGGTGACCCGTCTGCTCGATATGGGCGTGGAGCCCTTCCTGGTGGCCTCCTCGCTTGAAGCGGTCGTGGCCCAGCGGCTGGTGCGCCGGCTCTGTCCCGCCTGCAAACGCCCGGTCACGAATCCCGACCTGACTCTCCTGGGCAGTCTCGGATTCCCCCTCGACAAAATCGCCGCCGCCGACATGCACGAACCCGTTGGGTGCGAGAAGTGCCGCATGACCGGCTTCCGCGGACGAACCGGCCTGTACGAATTGCTGGCCATTTCCGAGGGGATCGAGCATCTGATTCTCCAGCGCTCCTCCTCCAACGCCATTAAACAGAAGGCGGTTGAGGAAGGCATGCAAACCTTGCGCGACGACGGCTGGATCAAGGTGCTGGAAGGCATTACCACGGTGGAAGAAGTGGTCCGGGTGTCGGAGGATACCGATTGATTTTCAACTACATAGCCAAGGATAAGGCGGGCCAGCGCGTGGAGGGGTCCGTTGAAGCCAATGACCGCCTGACCGCGCTGCGTCAGGTGGAAAAGAAAGGTTATACCCCTGTTTCGATTGCCGCCGGCACGGCCCCCGCCAAGCCCAAAGCGACCCCGGCCGGGGCACCGCCAGTGAAATCCGGCTTCTCCTTCAACAAAACCCCGCGCATGAAGCCGCGCGAAATCCTGATCTTCTCCACCGAACTCAGCGACTTGCTGGCGTCCGGCATGAACCTGGGTCAGGCCTTGTCAACGTTGGCGAACCGGAAAACCGGCGCCGCCTCGGATGATATTATCCGGGATCTCCGGGATCAGATCATTCAGGGGACCACGCTGTCGGACTCCATGGCCAAGCATCCGAGATCCTTCCCCTCCCTGTACGTCAGTATGGTCAAGGTGGGTGAGGCCAGCGGCGCCCTGGCGGAAATCATGCTGCGTCTGGTCGAGCACTATGAACGCGTGCAGGACTTGAAGGAAAAAGTGGTGATGGCCCTGGTCTATCCTGCGATCGTGCTCGTCATGGGATTTGTCACCATGGTGTTCTCCATGGTGTTTGTCATTCCTAAATTTTCCGCTATCTTCCTGGAAATGGGTAGCACCCTGCCCCTGCCGACCCGTATGTTGATCGGCTTGAGCCAGGGCATGCTGAAATACGGCTGGCTGGCCGTAGGCCTGTTTTTCCTGGGGGGATTCCTGCTCAACCGCTACCTGAATACGCCCGAGGGCAAGCATAAATGGCACCGGATCCAATTAAAAGCCCCGTTCATCAAGGGCATCGTGGCCTCGAGCACCTATGCCAATTTCGCGCGCACGCTGAGCACGCTCCTGAGTAACGGCGTCCCCGCCCTGCAGGCCCTGACCATTGTCGAAAAAACCGTCGATAACGTGGTGATCGCCGCCGAAATCCGGAATGCCCGCGACCGGGTGACCGATGGCACCACCATCTCCGGCCCCCTGGCGGCGGGCAAGGTCTTTCCGCCACTAATGACCGATATGCTGGCCATTGGCGAACAGACGGGCGATATGGCCAGTGCCCTCAAGCACATTGCCCACCGTTATGAGAATGAATTGAATCGCAATGTGAAACTGTTCACCACGGCCCTGGAGCCCATCCTGATTGTGGTTGTGGCGCTTCTGGTCGGCTTTATCGCGGTTAGTATTGTCATGGCTGTGTTTAATATCACAAGCGGGTTAGGCGTCTAAAAAGGAGATAAAAATGAGTATGAAAACGTTTGCATCCATCCTGTTGTTGAAATCCGATAAGTCGCATTCACGCGCCGGCTTCACGCTGGTCGAAATCCTGCTGGTGGTCGCCATTCTCGGGATTTTGGCAGGGGTGGCGGTGGTCAGCCTGAAGGGGCGGACCCAGGCCGCCAACATCACGGCCGCCCGCACGAGCATCCAGGCCATTTCAACGGCGATTGACACCTATGAGGTGGATAACGGCATCTATCCGCCCAGCCTGCAGAACCTGCTGACCAAAGGGAGTGAGCTCAATTGGAACGGTCCGTATTTAAAAGATGGCCGAATGCCCAAAACGCCCTGGGGCGAGGAATTTGTGTATGCCCTCAAAGGGGACGTGTATGAACTCAAAGCCCGTAAGCCCGACGGGGAGTTCGTCACTAATTAATTGAAAATCGATGCTTCCATGCCACGGCTCCCCCACTCCCGCCGTCCCGGTTTCACTCTGGTTGAAATCCTGATGGTTCTCGCCATCATGGGAATCATGACCGTCGTGACCATGCCATCGCTGGTCAAGTCCATCCGGGGGAACCGGTTGCGCGTGGGAACCCGGACCATCGTCATGGCGGCGAATTACGCCCGGACCAGCGCCATTCTACGGAATACGGAGATGAAACTGACACTCGACAAGGGGAACAATCAAGTGAGCGTCGACCCGCTGCGGTCAGCCACCCCCACCCTACCTGGCGATCAGGTCTTCCAGTCGGAACCGGTGGCCTCCGCGACCGAACCGGCCTCGTCCGACCCCGATGCGCCCGCGGAAACGGAAGTCCGCGCTACGCCTTTCAGTAGTATCACCCGCAAGTTAGATGCGGTTCAAATTGAATCCATTAACGTGGAAGGGAAGCGGGACAGCCTGAAAGGAGATGTGGCCACCATCCTGTACCAGTCAAACGGCCGATGCACACCCTTCGAGGCGAGTGTCATTGACGAATTCGGCAGCCGCATGGTCGTTACGGTCGATGCCATCGGTTCCATCAAGGTCACGCAGAAGGGGAATTAAGACGTGATCAGACACTCCAAAGCCGGCATGACCCTCGTTGAAATTCTCATGGCGCTCGCGATTCTGGCGATTTCAGCAGGTGTACTCATGACCGCCACGTCGCGTTGCCTCGCGGTGGTCAGCACGGCCAAGAATTACTACGAGGCCCGCCGTATCCTCGAAACCGGTGAACTCGACTACCCGCTGCTGGTGGTTAAGAAGAAAAATGAAAAGGAACTCAAGGCCCTGAACCTGAATGTGGGCCCCATCGAGTATCCACGCAACTTCACCTATCAACGCACCTCGGAACGGGATCCCGATAAAGAGGATCTGATGGTGATCAAAACCCGTGTCTCCTGGTCGGCGAAAGGGAAAGCCGCGTTCGAGGAAGTGACCAGCTATTTGTACTACACCAACGACGTGACGGGTCTGTGAAAATGATGAATCCAGAAGCCAGAAGACAGAAGCCAGAAGACGCCGGACGCCGGACGCCGGACATCTCACGTCTCACGCCTCACATCTCACCTTTTACGTCTCACGGCTTCACCCTGGTTGAACTGCTGGTGGCCTTGTCCATCATGACCCTGGTTTGCGGGGCGTCCTTCATGCTCCTGTCGTCCGTCAGCAAGGCCTGGCAGCGGGGAACGGCACTGAGCAAGGATCTCCATGCCGGCGATTTTGTAATTGAGCAACTGGTGGGGGCGCTCCGCTCGGCCCGGTACCGTAATGGCGAAGACGGGCTGATTCTCAAGAAAAGCGGGAGCGGGAAGACGGCCTCCGACAGCATTTCCTGGGTCAAGGAAGGCCCGGATCTGGTCGGCGTCAATTCCTATATGGCCAAAACATTTCATCATGTCCGTTTTTTTGTCGGCCAGGACAAAAACGGCACTCGCGGCGCCGCGTACACAGCTTGGGGCGATGAGTATCTCCAGCCGGAAGACTTTGATCCCGAGACCCTTGAGCCGGAAGTGCTTTCGGACCGGATTATCGGCCTGGGCATCCGCGTCGCCACCAATGATTTTGAGTCAGAGCAAATTGAATGGCTGGATGAGTGGGAAGGCCGCTGCAGCGCCGGGGGTGACCTCACCAACCACCTTCCCCGTTTTGTCGAAATCACGCTCTACCTGCAACCCCTGGAGGAGGGTCAGGATCCGCTAGAGATGCGCCGTCTGGTGGATATTCCGGTTGCCAGGGAGGGCTTGCGATGAAACGCGGTTCCGCCCTGATCATTGTCCTCTGGGTTGTCGCCCTCCTGTCCGTCCTGATCGGTGGCTTCGCCTTTGACATGCATGTGGAATCAAAAATCGTATCCTACCTCCGCAAACGCCTTAAAGCCGAATATCTTTCCAAGGCCGGGCTGGAATACGCCCAGGTCCTGCTCCTTCACAGCCAGGAGGTGAAGGGCAAGGGGGATACCGAGGAACTGCGGGGCAAATACTGGTACGATGCGGCAAAACGCCTTCGCCAGGGCTATGCCGTTATGGGCTTGACCGAGAAACTCGGCGAAGGCGCCTTTGTGCTGGATATTCTACCTGAACCCGCGCTGAGAAACATTAACGCCCTGAAAGACGAGGATTGGGAGCGGATTTTCGAGCTGAGCGGCGTCCCGGAAGAGCAGTGGAGCGAGTTGATCGACTGCCTCAACGACTGGCGGGATCCCGACGATCAGCCCAATCTCGATGGAGCGGAAACCGACGACTATTATGCCCGGCTGGATCCCCCCTACAAGGCGCGAGGTCACACGGAAAGTGGCCTCACTGCCAAGGCACCCAAAACCACCACTCCCGGCAAGCTCGCCAATCTGGACACCATCGAGGAACTCCTCCTGATTAAAGGCTGGAGCTATGCCATCCTCTATGGCGGCTATGCGGATGAGGGGGATACCAATACCGTCGCCCTGACCGGAATCACAGACCTGCTGACGGCCAATCCCGAAGCCGGAGAAACGGTCAATATCAATGCCGCATCGAAGCGGGTGTTGATGACCTTGCCCGGCATTGACAGCACCCTGGCGGATGCGATTATTACCGAACGGGAGAAGGGGGTCAGACAAGGTTTGACAGGAGGCTCGCAAATAAGTGAAGATTCCTTCTTTACAGACGTGAATAACCTCTTCAGCC
>JBIKMI010000325.1:0-3121 GCA_044359285.1 Kiritimatiellia bacterium | reverse complement strand
CCGCGATCTGTCGTTTCGCGTCCTCATGTTCCTGAGTTCGCTGCAAAAACTGGAAATCAAACACGACGCGTCCGTTCAACGCGGCGCCACCATGTGTCCGGATGACCTTGCCCGCCTGGGCCAGGGCATCCAGATCGCGCCGGATTGTCATATCACTGACGCCGAGGGAGGTGGCCAGTTCGGCGATCTGGGCTTCGCCTTGCGACGTGAGCAGGTCCATAATGCGTGAATGCCGAGTTTGTGGTGTCATGTTCGATCCTGTGATGAATTTCACAAAGATGACATTGGTTGCATTTGGTGTAAATAAGAAACATGCTACTCCATGACTACAGGGGCAATCCGTAATCATTCTGTACTGAAAGATCGCGTTACTGTGAAAACTGTCTATATTACGGGTTTTCGATCTGCGACATGAACAGGAGAAACATATGATTATTGATTACAGCAAGAATGCATCGCTCTATCAGGGGATTAGCCCGCGGATTCAGCTGGCCTTTGAATATCTGGCGGATAAGGATTTTGCAGGGATGAAGCCGGGGCGGTACGATATTGATGGGGATAATGTGTTTGCATTGGTGCAGCAGTATCAAACCAAGCCGCGTGAAAAAGGGCTATGGGAAGCGCATCAACGCTATATTGATGTTCAATTTGTGGCATCGGGTGTCGAGGTTATGGGCTATGCGCCCTTGAGCCAGTGTACGGTGACCCAGCCGTATTCGTCAGAAAAGGATTGTGGCTTCTTTTCCGGGAGCGGGGATTTTGTAACGGTGCGCGCGGGGATGTTCACCGTTTTCTTCCCCGAGGATGTTCATATGCCATGTCTGATCAGCGAAGTGCCTGTTCAGGTTTGCAAAGTTGTCGTCAAGGTGAAGGTGTCTTAAATCATGCACGACCCCGTGTTGGGCGAATAGAAGGGCCACCCTGGCCAATGTGTTTTTGCGAAGTCGACTTTCGTCCTCTTCTTGTTTGGACTTGAAAGCCATCACACAGCTCCCTATCATCTGCCCCGTTCTTCTTATACCCCCGTAGCTCAGCTGGATAGAGCATCGGATTTCTAATTCCAAAAGGTCTTTTTTGCTCATTTTATCCCGAATGCGCTGGAGTCCTCATCACGTTCATATTCAATGGATTACACTCATCATGATCTAATCCTGAGTCATCCTGAATCCGCTCATTTTTCGCCACGAGGTTACAACAAAAGGTTACAACTATTTTAAGAAGTTAATGACACGAATCGCCTCACGATGTAGCATTTGAAAAGCAAAGAAGAGGTAATCATGATAACGGTAGCTGACAAGGTATATGACAAGGCGCTTTCGCTCCCCGCGAATGATCGTATTGGCTTGGTGGAACGGCTTTTGTCCAGCCTAAACCTTCCCACGCAACCTGATGTTGACAAATTATGGGCGGATGAAGCCGAACGACGAGTGGCCCAAATTGACAGCGGCGACGTGGAACTCATCCCTGGTGAGACTGTCTTTGAACGAATCCGCCAAAGATATCGCCGATGAAATTCTATTTTCATCCGCAGGCGGACGATGAGCTGGAAAAAGCTTCCCGATACTATGACACCTGTCGCCACGGACTCGGGCTCGAGTTTGCCGAAGAAGTCTATGCGGCAATCGCTCGCATTATACAGTATCCTCAAGCATCTTCGCTAATTTCAAAGCACACGCGACGGTGCCTGATAAACCGGTTTCCCTATGGTGTCATTTTTCAAATCAAATCCGGTACACTTCGGATCATCGCTGTAGCAAACCTACATCGCCGCCCTGGATACTGGAAAACCAGGATATAACCCCTGCTTGGCATTTATATTTATCCCTCCCGTTCATCGAAGCCAACACCTTTTCCGCCATGGGCTTGCTGCTCTTGCGCTATACCGGCATGCGCGTCGGGGAGATGCGTGACCTGAGTCTCCATGCCATGGAGGGCTCCGGACCCGACACCTTCACCTTACGCGTTCCCATCGGCAAGACCCGTTCCGAACGCCTCATTCCCCTCGATGCCCGCACCGTGGCGCTGATCCAACGCATTATCGCTCAACGCGGCTGCCGACGGAAAGGGGGAGTCCCAGCCCCGTTCGCCCATTACCTGATGATCAGCTCCTTCGGGCGGCATCTCTCCCTGCAAAAATACAGCTACAGCATCCGACGGCTCACCGCCCACCTCCACACCACCGAGCACCTCTACTGCCACCGACTCCGCCATACCTTCGCCACGGAAATGGCGCGGGCTGGCATGCCGGTGCCGGCGTTGATGAAGCTGCTGGGGCACAGGACCCCAAAGATGACCATGCGCTACGTGGAGGTCGCCCAGATCGACGTGCGCAAGGCCTACGACGAGGCACTCGTCCAGTTGCGGCTCATGCACACCGTCCAACCCCAGGCGCTGCCGCCTCACTCAGCCCTGCCGTCTCAGCCCGGCCCCGATCAACTGCTCAGTCTGATGGCCGCCACCATCGCGCGATTGGAACACCTGCGCCGCGACGCGCACGATCCCGCTGAGGCCAAAAGACTACACCGCCTCGTCAAACGCTTGCGGAAAACGGCTCATGATTTCAAGGACTTCCTCTGAAAGAAATGCAGCCTGCCGGTGGGCAGGAAAAACGGTAGCCGATTGGCCAGTAAATGTTCCAACTTTCACCCATGAAGCGTCCGCTTCGCGCTCGCGACCCCAACGGATCGTGCGCTTTCGCCGTCGCGCCATATTGCGGAGGTTCGTACCTCACCCCCGCAAAATGGCAAATACGCGACGGCTCGTGCTCGCAAAAGCCTCGCACCCGCTCACGAACCGTCGGGGTCGTCTCGTCCCGCCGGAGGCGGGATCCGCCCCATGGGTTCAGTTTCCACAAACGCGTCGCCCGCCCGTCCCTTTCAAGCGCCAAGAACTCGCCTACGGCTCGAAGCCGCCTACGGCGGTCGGTACTGGCGGGCCGCAAGGTGCGTGCCAGGCACCGCCATCGGTCCGGCCTCAAAATTCCGGCCCGACCGCTGTTGGCGCCTGCTACGCCCGCTAAAGCGGGGCACGCACCTTGCTTCATTGGCCCGCCAGCTCTTCAGAAGAGCGCGCCGGAGTACCGGCGCTTGCCCGCTACGCGGCCTTCGGACAAATTCACGAC
>JBIKMI010000323.1:0-3142 GCA_044359285.1 Kiritimatiellia bacterium | reverse complement strand
ACTGGAGATGAATATAGAAATCGTCCTGTTGCCACCAGGCAAATGAAACAAAAGCCAATAGGGCCAAAAAACATAAAATAATTTTTTCAATGGGCTTCATGAAATGGATTTCCCGCCTTGGACTGAGAAGTGCATTCAATAACATTCCGAACCAACTCCTGAATCCGCGCAAGGTGACCGGGCATCGCAAAATGCGCCTTAACCCTTTCAAATGCGGCCTTTCCCATCTTTTCGCGAAGCACGGGATCCACTGCAAGCTGCTCCCACGCCAGGCATAAATCATCAATGTTACCGGGCCTAATTAGTATCCCCGACTCGTGATCCAGCATTTCGACCACTCCTCCTGATGCATTAGCCACAATCGCTTTTGAAGACGCCATGGCTTCAAGCACTGTATTCGGAAAGGGATCAGGCCGGGTAGATGGCATCGTAAAAACATCAAACCCCGCAAGTACATCCGCGACATCCTCACGGAACATAACGACTCGAAAACAAGCTTTGGCGGCGCTGGCCATGATACGATCCCTTAATGCTTTCTCGCGCCATTCCTGTCCCCTGAATGCGTTTCCGACCATCACAAAACAGGCCTTACGCTCCGGATGTCTCTTCACGAATTCTTCCGCGGCACTAATAAAGAAATCCTGTCCTTTCCACCCGGAAAACCGCCCGATCATCCCTACCACCAATGTACCATCAGGCACCTCCAAATGCGCCCGGGACATCGCTCCATCGCCGTTTTTGAATTTCTCCAAATCAATACCATCATGAATCACGACCGATTTCGAAGTAATCGCAGGACAAAATGAGATAAAGTTTTTGCGTGTTGCTTCGGACACGCAAACGATACAGTCCGAAAACCTCCCCAGCTGGGAAATAAACCAGCCGACCACTCGGGGTGTCGCGATAATCTCGCGCACATGCTGAATATGCCTCACTCCAAAAAAACGGGAAATGACCCCCCCCATTATAATAGCGGTCGTATTCGAGTATACCAACCCAACAGACTCACACCGGACAATCGCCCCAATTCGAAAGATATCCCGGAGAGCCGCCCCCATGAGCCCGAGCATACCCCAAGGCGTTAAGCACTGCCGCCGCATAACAGCCAATGGCATAATATGACAGGTAACCCCCATGCGTCGCAATTCGGCCACAAGGGGGCCATCATAAGGCACTACAACCAACGGTCGTGTGTCCTTGCACGCCTCCACAATTCGAAGGAGGCAACGATCCGCGCCGTAAAGATCTGCCGATGAATGGAGAAAAAGCGTCGTATTCATAAAAGATCATCACTTCAAGCGGCTGCGAATGACACGGGCGGGCACCCCGACAGCGACCGAATATTCCGGCAGGTCCTGCGTAACAACAGCGCCTGCCCCAACCACTGACCCACGACCGATACGCACCCCTGCAAGCACAGTACACCCGGCCCCGAGCCAACAATCATCTTCAATATGGATCTCAGAACGAATGACTCCCTGGCACTTGATAGGGATATCCGTCTTCCCGAAAGCATGATTCTCGGCGAGAAGATTCACACGTGGCCCCATCATCACCCGCTGCCCAATCTCAATAAACCCGGAGCAGCCGACATAGGAGAAAGCCCCGATGTTACTATTATCCCCCAGTCTCAACCCCTCCCCCGGCTCATCCAGAAGTACATTCGTGGGACGGATTACGGCCGATCTTCCAATCGTACAGCGGTCACCCAAAACGATCCCTCGTTTGGACAAACCAACAATCTCGCAACTTTCCTCGAGATTCAGCCATCTCCCGGTAGCAATATACCGGGGGTGGTAAAGCCGGACTCCACGGTCGCAGAGAACCGCCCCACGAGATGACTTGAGGCGGCCACGCACCAACAGCCCACGCAACAGCCTGATGCCCAGAAGGCAAGACAACGACATTAACTCCCGATTCCCCCAGGCCGACAAATCACCTTCATGCAGCCCTGGCTTAAGGCGTGCCATAAACCTGCACCAAATATTCATTGGATATGCTCCTTGATCTGGCGAACGGCTCGCGCATAACTAAAACGCCATCCCACCCGTTTGGACGAAATACCGCAACTGGCGGGGGTATCATCCATAACATATTGATAAGACAAGTCTTTAGGGAGGTAGCACCCCTGCAAAATACGCTCAACATAACGACCGCACAAGATAAGTCTCTGAGCCATTCGACTGGGGAAAGCCCCATGTGCACGACGTATTTTCCGCGTTTCCAGCTCCATTCCGGGCTGTGTGCTCAGGTTTCCTCCATCCGCCGTAAACAAGGCTAAATAGCAAGGTAGATGCCATGCTTTGATGCCATGCTCCATCAGGGTCAATATGGTATCCATGTCTCCGGCAAGTTTATATTGCAGGTCAAACCGCAAGAGTCCGCTATCCCAAAGTCGCCGCCTGAAAAACATCGTGCAGGACAGAGCGTAAAGGAATCCGTTCCGCACATAGATGGCCCGCAAGGGGATTTCGCGTCTAGCCGCAAGCGGCTGCCCATCAGGCGCTATAATGATTGAATCACCAAATAGAACGTCCACGTCAGGATGATCAGCAAAAGCCCGCTGAACACAGGACAATGTCTCCGGAAGATACTGCTCATCACAATTCAGCCAGGCCAGCACATCCCCTCGCGCCCGGCCCCATCCTTTGTGAATGGCATCATACATACCCTGATCTGGTTCACTGAACCACGCCAGGCTCTTGCCGTGCCTTTCACCCTTGGCGTCCGCCGTCTTTACATAGCGCTGCGACAGCCAATCGACCGTCCCATCCCGGGACGCCCCATCCACGACAATGTGCTCCACATCACGATAGGTCTGGTTTTTAATCGAGCCTATACACCGAGGCAGATACGCGAGACTGTTAAATGATGGTGTTATAATTGAAAATTTCACTCTGACTCCAATGCCTAAACGGAGTTAGCCTCCAAGGCCGTCATCTTGCTCCGCTCCTGTTCCGCCTCCGCCGACCTTAAAATAACTTCAAGAATCGAGGCCACAACAAGAATATGACACAGAAACGAACCGCCCCCGATAACAGCAAAGAAAAATATGCAATACCCTGTAAAAAAACTATAAAAGACCACATAGATAGATTTCCACCGGGAGCCTTCGGTGAGATCACGCATTTTCCTGCCATAT
>JBIKMI010000322.1:0-3146 GCA_044359285.1 Kiritimatiellia bacterium | reverse complement strand
CGCCCGTTGTGTGGGATAAACAATATATCAATCCCGCTAAAGCGCAAGATGTTCCTACCGCAACTACATGGGGCGGAAATCATAACAATGAAGGCGGAAATATCGGTTTTATCGGCGGACAAGTGCAGTGGTTCACCGCCCAGGGGAATGCCACTAACGCAACGGCTATTCTGTATGTGGTTGGTCAGGTGTCAAATACCGTTTGGACCAGTTCGAGTTTGTATTGATCTATTTGCCTGAGCAAATCGCGGCATAATATGCTTTTGCCGGGAACATGAAAGTGTTCCCGGCTTTTTCTTTGTAGATTTTTCTCGTTTAAGTTCACTATTGCCATTTATGATTGCCAAAATCGTAGTGGATGTCGCCGTTGACAAGGAATTCGACTACCTGATTCCTGATTCCCTGATCGCTCAGGTGCGGCTTGGGTCCCGGGTCAATCTCTCCTTTGGTCCCAGGCAGACCCAGGGCTATGTCGTCGGCTTCAGCCACTCTTCCGGACATCCCAAGCTCAAGGCGATTGAGTCGGTGGTAGGGGAGAAGCCCTACATTGCAGAAAGTCTCCTGAAACTCGCGCGCTGGATGGCGGACTATTATTGTGCGCCTGTGGAATTAGCCGTGCAGGCGGTCTTGCCAGGGGCCGTGCGGAATCAAGCCGCGAAGTTTAAAGAGCAGTTGTTTGTGGAGTTGGTGGCGGAGAAATTCGATCAACCCATCATTAACACCCTCACCCCAACCCTCTCCCCTGAAGGGAGAGGGAGTAGTGCGCATGAACTCCCTCTCCCTTCAGGGGAGAGGGCGGGGGTGAGGGTCTCTTCCCCCAAATTAGTCCGCGTAAAATCCCCCAAACAAGCTGCTGTTCTTGATTTCCTTCAGACCCGTGGCGGAATGTTCCTTCATGACCTCATCAAGCTTTCCGATTCCGATGCGGCCACGGTGCGTGCTTTGGAAAAAAAAGGAGTGGTCCGCATCAATAAACAGGCGGCCTTGCGTGACCCCTTCGCCAATCACACGATCTTGCGTACCGAGCCCCTCGCCTTAATGCCCGGACAGGCCGTGGCGCTAGAGGTGGTCAAGCAGGCGATTGATAAGCCTTCCGTCATCCTCCTCCACGGCGTCACCGGGAGCGGTAAGACGGAAGTCTACCTGCAAGCCATTGATCATGCCTTGAATCAGGGAAAAGGGGCGATTGTGTTAGTCCCGGAAATCTCATTGACCCCCCAGACGATTGAGCGCTTCCGTAGCCGGTTTGGGGACACCATCGCGGTACTCCATAGTCACTTGTCCTCCGGAGAACGTCATGATGAATGGCATCGAATCCATTCGGGGGCGGCCCAGATCGTGGTAGGGGCTCGATCTGCTGTTTTTGCACCTATCGTTAATCTCGGGCTTATTGTGGTGGACGAGGAGCATGAGCACACTTATAAGCAGGAGGAGATGCCCCGTTATCATGCCCGCGATGTAGCGGTCATGCGGGGGCATTTTGAAAAATGTGCGGTACTGCTGGGTTCGGCCACCCCGGCGCTTGAATCCTTCGCCAACGCGAAAAATGGCAAGTATCAACTGGTTGAAATGATGAACCGGGTGGATCACCGCGCCATGCCCCACATGCGGGTGGTGGATATGCGGCAGGAGGCGGAGCGGACGGGCCGGTTGTCCGTTTTCTCCCGCGACCTTCTGGATGCGGTCCGGAAGCGCCTGGACAAGGCCGAACAGGTGATCCTGTTCCTCAACCGGCGTGGCTACGCGTCATCCCTGGTCTGTTCCAAATGTGGATTCGTCGCCAAGTGTAATGACTGCAGCATCTCCCTGACCTATCATCGGCATGATGAGACGCTCAAATGCCACATTTGCGGGGCCATTCAAGGGGTGCCGGACCGCTGTCCGGGCTGTCAGGACCCCGCCTTCAAGTTCGCCGGCATCGGCACCCAGCGGGTGGAGGTGGCCGTCGGGAAGCTTTTCCCTCACGCCAGAATCGCCCGTATGGATGCCGATGCCACGCGGGGCAAGGACTCACATAGACGGATTCTCAATGAATTCAAAACGGGGAAAATTGATATTCTGGTCGGCACTCAAATGATTGCCAAGGGGTTGGACTTCCCGAATGTGACGCTGATCGGCGTGTTGAATGCGGATATGAGTCTGCATATGCCTGATTTCCGGGCCAGTGAACGCACCTTTCAGCTACTGACGCAGGTGGCCGGGCGTGCCGGGCGTGGTGAGATCCCCGGGGAAGTGATCGTGCAGACGTCGACTCCATTTCACCAGGCCATTCAGGCGGCGCGGCGGTTGGATTATGACGGGTTTTGTGATCAGGAAAATGAGTTCCGGCGTGAATTGGGCTACCCCCCCTATGGTCATCTGGTCTGTGTCGGCATCAAGGGAATGGATCAGGACAAGGTGACAAAAGCGGCAGAAGCGTTTACCGCCCAGTTGCAGCCGTTACTGTCCTCGCAGGTGATTCTCAGCGGTCCGGCCCCCGCTCCCCTGGAGAAGGCCAAGGGGCAATTCCGGCACCAGATCATGCTGCGGGCCCCAACCACCAAAGCCATTACCACTCCGCTGAAAGTGGCCGCCCGCGACTTCCACTGGCCCACCGGCGTCTCCGTCGTTATCGATGTCGACGCCGTCTCCCTGATGTAGAGAGGGGCCTTCACCACTAATGGGGAAATGAGGAAATCTAGAGAAGAGTTTTGAACAGAAGCACGCGAAGATCGCGAAGGAAATGCAAATGTGGCGTTAATTTTTCCACACGAATACATGTGGAGAAAATAAACGCCACACCGCCTTTTGAGGAATACCTGAGCTGGCGTAGTGCAAGGATCCTCTGACTTCCCTCCCGGGGCGGTGTTGCGTGATTTTACCGAATGGCGATCCGCCACTCGGTAAAATCACGCAACATTTCTGCCTCTCCCTCTTCCCTCTCCGTGCCTCAAGCCTGGTACTCCAGGCGGGTGGTAAAGTCTTATTCCTGATAGTATTTGTGGGTAATAGAAAGCGAGCGAAGCGGGTGGTAAATCTTGATTTCCGTTATTATTTAGTGGCTGGAGTAATAGGGGTGAAGTCGTCTCTTTTCGTGGCTGTGCTTTTGATGGTTTAGCCGTTATTTTAAAGGGCTAGAGGATATTGCTATGAAGAAAAATAAATTT
>JBIKMI010000321.1:0-3152 GCA_044359285.1 Kiritimatiellia bacterium | reverse complement strand
TGGCGTTCTCAAGAAGATGGAAGATGACCCCCTCCTCCTTGGCGTGCGCAATTTCCTCGATCCGGGCCGGCATTTCGACCTCGGTCCGGCGATAGATCACATGCACTTCATCCGCCCCCAGGCGCACCGCCGTACGGGCCGCGTCCATGGCGACGTTGCCGCCTCCCAGTACCGCGACCTTCCCGGTCCGGTAAATGGGGGTATCGGCCCGCTCGAAGTCATAGGCTTTCATCAGGTTCGCGCGGGTCAGGTACTCATTGGCGGAAAACACGCCCACCAGGTTCTCACCCTCCATATTCATGAATTTCGGCAGGCCGGCCCCCGTCCCGATGAAAACGGCATCAAACCCATCCTCATCCAGCAAGGCCTTCAGCTTCCGTGTCCGCCCGATCACAAAATTGGTATGCAGTTCCACCCCCATGCGGGTCAAGGCATCAAACTCAGCCTGAACAATCCGCTTGGGGAGCCGGAATTCAGGAATCCCGTAAACCAGTACGCCGCCTGGCTTGTGAAACGCCTCAAACATCACCACCTGGTGCCCTTCACGGCGCACATCGGCGGCCACCGTAATGCTTGCCGGCCCGGTTCCCACCACAGCCACTTTCCGGCCGGTGTCCGGCTTGATGCTTGGCGGCTTGGCCCGGCCCGTTTCTCGCTCCAGATCCGCCACAAAGCGCTCCACGCGTCCGATTGAAACGGCCTTATCCACACTCTTCAGGGCCCTGCCCACCGTGCAATTTTCCTGGCACTGGACTTCCTGGGGACAAACCCTGCCGCAGACTGACGGCAATAAACTGCTCTGACCGATGATCGCGCTGGCCTGCTCGAACTCCCCATTGGCCGCCGCCTTCAGGAAGCCGGGGATATCAATCCGGACCGGACAGCCCTGGATACAGGGTGCATTTTTGCACTGCAGGCAGCGCATGGATTCCAATTGCGCCTGTTCAGGCGTATAGCCACTGGCGACTTCCTGCACATTGCGTCTGCGCACGGCGGGATCCTGGGTCGGCATTTCCTGCACGGGAATGGCGATCCGGTCACGGGGCGTCAACGGGGTCGCGCGTTGCGTGATGGCTCTCAACTCTTTGGTAGCCGCTTCCGCCAAGGCTTCGGGAGTAATATGACTCATGACTGGCTAAGCTCCTTCTGGCGGATTTCCGACTCAAGGTGACATTGATGGTGGGCTTGATCCTCCACCTTCCGATAGGCCTTCAGACGCTGCATCAAGTTGTTGAAATCCACCTTATGGCCATCAAACTCAGGGCCGTCCACACAACCGAATTTCATCTGCCCTCCCACCGACACCCGGCACCCGCCGCACATCCCGGTCCCGTCAATCATGATGGTATTCAGGGAGACCACTGTGGAAACGCCAAACGGGCGGGTGGTTTCCGCACAGAATTTCATCATAATCGGCGGCCCGATCGCCACAGCCAGATCCGGTTTCGGCACCCGCTCGCAGATCTCCTTCAAGGGCTCCGTCACCAGGCACTTGCGTCCATATGATCCATCATCCGTGCACACAATAAACTCGTCTGCCAGTGCCCGCATCTCCTTTTCGAGAATAATGAGATTACGGGACCGCGCGCCGACAATGATGATAATATGATTGCCCGCCGCTTTCATCCCCTTGACGATGGGGTGCAGGGGCGCCACGCCAATCCCGCCGCCCACACATACCACCGTTCCGAATTTCTCAATATGCGTGGGCTGGCCCAGCGGCCCCAACACACTCTGCACGGTCTCTCCGACCTGCTTGTCAGCCAGGTTATGAGTGGTCTTGCCCACCGCCTGAAAAATGATCGTGATCGAGCCTTCCACCGGGTCGGCGTCGGCAATGGTCAACGGAATGCGCTCCCCGAATTCATTATCCAATTGCAGGATGACAAATTGCCCCGGCAACCGTTCGCGGGCAATGTGCGGTGCGGCCAGTCGCATCAGATAGACATCATCGGACAACTGTTTCTTCACTAATATTCTATTCACGAATGATCCTTCCTCTCGTTCTGAATGGCCGACAAATATGCCATGCCCACCCGTGTCCACACAAGAATAAACCCATTTCTATCAATTCCGTTGACCATCCTGTGGATTAGTCTGTATAACACAATCATGAATGATGCCTTTAGTCCCCGATTACGTGATGTGCCCGCACCTGCCTCCCTGACCGATGTGCGGGATAAAATGTTCAATAGTCTCCGCACCACTTCACTTGCGCCCATGATCAATGAGATTTCCCGCGCTATCGGGGGCGGGAAAATGCTGCGGGCGAAACTGACCCTGACCCTCGGGATGGCCAGTGGGGCGAACCGGGAAGATCTGATCCGGGCCGCCGCGGCGGTGGAAATGGTGCATGCCGCCAGTTTGCTTCATGATGACGTCGTGGACGGTGGTATGCTGCGGCGTGGCGCCCCCACATTCTGGCAGGAAAAAAGTGTATCGGGCGCCATTCTGCTTGGCGACCTCCTGGTCTGCCGGGCCGTACAAATGATGGAGGAGATCGAGAACCGGCGTTTAGGCGGGTTACTGGTGCGGATGTCGGCCGAAATGTGCGATGCCGAGGTTGAACAGGAACTGATCACCCGCGGGGCCCCGGGTGACTGGGACAAGAGCGTGTCCATGATCAGGCGGAAAACAGGCTCCCTTTTTGCCTTTGCCGCCGCGGCCGCCGACGGGGTCAATGGCCCCCGGTCTGATGCGTTAATGGAAGCCGGGTACCAGTTAGGCACCGCTTTTCAGATGGCGGATGACCTGATGGACGCCTCCGGGAAGGGCGAACTTGACGGCAAGGATCTGGGGCAGGATGCCGCCCGCGGCAAACTCACCTCGGTCTCGGCCTGCAATATGGATCAGGCCCGGGCTCGCCAATGTGTCACCGCTTTATGCCACTCCTCCTCGGAAATGCTGGCTCCCTGGCCCCCTGTACAGGCCGCCTGGCAGGCGTATTTGAAAAGCGATATGGGCCCGGTTATTAACAAATTCCTGTCCTGATGCGTCTGTCCTGATCCCAAGCGGCAATAGCGGTGTTTCTTCGGAAAATACCTTGGCACTAATGGGGAAATGAAGAAATCCAGATAAGAATTTTGAACAGAAGCACGCTAAGATCGCGAAGAAAAAATAAATGTTTTGCGATTTTTGTGTCTGGCGTTTAC
>JBIKMI010000320.1:0-3169 GCA_044359285.1 Kiritimatiellia bacterium | reverse complement strand
GTTTTTCTGGGCGGTCGCCACAATGGAAAACCCCCCGGCCGTTATATAACCGGTCTTCAAGCCATCGCACCCCGGGAAATCACGCAATAGGTGATTATGACTGCGCATTTCGAAGGGCTTGGTATCGGGACGGAAGTTCCGAACCTGGGTCGAGGTGTACTTGATGATTTCCGGATGCCTGGAAACCAGGGCACAGGCCAGCTTGGCCAGATCACGGGCCGTCGACGTATCGCCCGACTGTCCGACAGCCGGCGGAAGTCCATGCACGGAATGAAAGGCCGTGCTGGCCATCCCTAATTCCCCCGCCTTCTTGTTCATCATCTCCACAAATCCGGCCGAGGAGCCCGCCACACTTAACGCCAGAGCCATGGCCGAATCGTTGGCCGACTGGATCATCAGGGAATACATGAGCTCTTCGAGGGTAAACACCTCACCCTCTTTCAAATAGACCTGTGAGCCGCCGATCCTTGATGATTCCGCGGTCACGGTCACGGAATTGCTCAAGCTGATCTGGCCGGCGGAAATCTGGTCCAGCAGGATCATCATATCCATGAGCTTGATGACGCTGGCGGGAAACCCGGCGGCATCGGCATTCTGCTCCACCAGCACCTGGCCGGTCGCCGCATCCACCACGATCGCCCCCAGATAGGGATCCGCCGAGCGGTTCGGCAAGCTCGCGCGGCCTGAAGTGGCCGTCTTGGACTTGCTGCTGGTTGCGGTCGTTTTAGGTTTGGTGGCTGTCTTCGTCGGCGTCTTCGTTTCCGCCAGCGCCGTCCCGCCCGCCGCCAACACCCCTGCACACGCCACCACCACCAACCACCGCATTGCTTTAATTGTCATCATGAATCTGTTTCGCTTTCACTAAGATAGAATGGACATGAAATGTAACGCATCGCCTTTTCCCTGTCCACCGCTGAAAAGAAAGACTTCACCACTAATTTAAGAAATGGAAGAAATCCAGATAAGAATTGTGAACAGAAGCACGCGAAGACCGCGAAGATAAAAACAAATGTTTTGCGGTTTTTGTGTCTGGCGAAATACGCCATCCATCAAAAATCGCAAAACGGGGTTTTCGTGAATTGAAGAGCAAACCGGGATGTAGAGACTTGCGCAGGGCCCATGATTCCTTAAGAACCCGTTGCGGGATTTTTATGCGGAGTACCCGCCGCATACAAATCCCGCAACATTTCTTCTTCGCGATCTTCGCGTGCTTCTGTTCAAACTCTTTTCTTGGCCTGGATTTCTTCCATTTCTTAAATTAGTGGTGAAGTCTTCCTCGCGAAAGGAAAGGCTACCCTGACACATGCGTGATCGGATCGGGAATGTCGGTTAACTTTTCGCCACCGGCGCCGGTGACGGCAAAGGTGTTTTCAATGCCGATAACCCCTTTTCCGGGAATCACGAACTTGGGCTCAATGGCAATGACCTGGCCGGGCTTCAGCGGATCCTTGAATCCTTTGGCCAGGATGGGCCACTCATCCAGTTCCAGGCCGACCCCGTGTCCCACAAACCGGGATTGCTCGCCCGGCATACCCATAAACTGCTTCCCGAGGCCGGCCTGATCCGCCATTTCCGCCGCCTTGAAATAGAGTTCCTCGCAGATGGCCCCTGGCTTCAAGGCCAGTTGGAGAAAGGCTTGGATTTCAAGGGAGACCTCAAAGGCGTGCACCAGATCGGGATCGAGTTTACCCAGCACAAACACCCGGGTCATGTCGGCAATGTAACCATTAAACACACCGGTATAATCCAGAAAGACCGGTTCATTTTCCTTAATGACCGCCCGCGAGGAGCCATAAGGCGAGGCACTCGACAGCCCCCGTCCCGTCACCGCGCCATCAAAGGAACCATGCGCCGCCCCGCCGGCAGAAACGGCCACCCCCAGAAAGAGCTCCTGATTGAAGGCCCGCATCCGGACGCCCCCTTCATTCCCCGCCTTGCGCAACCGGTACTCGAACTCCGCCGCCAGATCCATTTCCCGCATCCCCACCTTCAGGAATTGTGGAACCTGGCTGAAAACCCGGCCAATCTCCCGCCCACTGTGCCGCAACTGTTCGAGCTCGAAGGGAGACTTGATGGAGCGGAGCTCGCGGATCAACGCCGAGACGTCCACAAACTCACAGCCCGGCAGCCATTTGCTGTAGACATTCAACTGCTGGACGGGAACGACATCGAAGGACAACCCCACCTTGCGCAGGGGTTTATTGAACAGGCCAGAGAACTCTTTGCTGGCCGGGAAAGGTCTGATATCCGCAATCAGGCTCTCTTCTTTGGCGCGGGCCAGACTCTTACGCACCAGCAGCATCGGTTCCCCGTCGGCCGGCAGCCACAGGGCGGCATTCTGATTCGTGCCACAGAAATAATAGACATCGATCGGAAAAATGAAAAAGGCCCCATCCAGCCCCTTCTCCTGGATCAACGCCTGCATGCGAGCCACCCGCTGTTGAATGTCATCACGAAACGTCATAGATTCACCTGCTTCAAATCCTGATCAAAAACCCACGCCACCGTCGCCTCATAATTATTGGCATGACAACGGCGAATGCGAGAAAAAACAGCAGGCGGGTCAGCAAAGGCCTGCGCCAGATATTCCCACTGCGCCAGCATTTTGTCCATCCGGTGTTGATCCCCGCTCAACAGCTGGCCATACCCCTCAAACAGGAGGCCATGAAATTTGACGAGCTGCACGCGGCAGTCCTCCTGCGCCGGCAGGGGCGCCCCCTTGAGCTGTGCAGGCAGGAAGGGATTTTTGAGTGCCCCGCGCCCCACCAGCCAGCCAGCCACTCCGGGAAGTGGTCGCGCCAGCAAATGCCATCCCTCCACCGTCGCAATATCCCCGTTATAAACAAACGGATGCCGGCACAACGCAAGCGCCTCAACGGCACGGGTCAGGTCCACCTCGCCCTCATACATCTGGTCCGCCGTGCGCGCGTGAAGCATCACTTCGGTCAGCGGGTACCGGTTGAGCACCTCGATCACCGCCTTGAACTCATCCGGATCGTGATAGCCCAGCCGCATCTTAACGGAAAGCCGCACGGGGGCGTCCGCCATCACTTCCCCGAGAATGCGGTCGATCCGCTCCGCATCCGGGAGCAGGCCCGCCCCGCGGCCGCGCCCTGCTACAGTTGGATAAGGACATCCCAAATTCCAATTCACCTCTTCGTGGCCTGCC
>JBIKMI010000319.1:0-3170 GCA_044359285.1 Kiritimatiellia bacterium | reverse complement strand
TGAACGTCGTTCATGGCTTTGGAGGCCACTTCCAGAAATTCCCGTTGCTGCACCAGTTCGCCCAATTGGTTGGCAGCACGCAACCGCTCCCCGTTATAGGTCTTCTCCATGGCCGGCAGAATGTGGAACAGCAGGTCGCCCGTCGTCCCCAAGCCCCAGGCCTCAAGCCGATCGGGCCGTTTGGCCAGCCAGAGCAGCAGTTCAACACCGGCCTTGCGCATGCCGACCCACTCCTTGAATACGGCGACACAGGCGTCTTCCTGGCCCGACTCCATCATAAAGGCCACACAGGTGTTCAGGACATTCATGACCATCGAGGGAATCAGCCCCAGAATGGTGTCATACACCCGCGCGCTGTCCCGGTCGGCCAGCAGCTTCAGAAGTGCCTCGAGCCGCTTGGAACTGACAGCCATGGCCGCGGCCATGAAATTGACGGGCTCAACAAGGATGTCCGCTTCCCGCTGCCAGTCGACCTGGGCAGGCGCCACATTCCACTGCCGTGCCGCCAGCACAATTTGAACCCGGATATTCATATCCTTGTCGCCAAAGCCCAGCATCAGGAAGGCCAGTCGCTCGCCGATCGTCTTGAGTTTGGCTTCATCCAATTCCGCCGGCTTGGCGTTATCGGCCAGGTCGACCAGACGTGAAAAAATCCCTTCCGCCGTCCGCTCGCTGGCGAGCGAAGCAAACCAGGTGCCATCATAAGCCTGCGCTTTCTCCAGCAGGATGATCGGCTCGCTCCGCTTGGAGGGAATCACCACCAGCGGATCGGCCTTTAACACTTTCCGCGCGGAGTCCCAAAAGGTTTTCCAGGCATCCGGCTTGATGATGCCGTCGGACAGGATGTCCTGCAAGCGGGCGGCGGTCAGCGGCCCGTAACTGCGCAAGGCGATGCGCACGACTTCCGCGGCCTCCGTCTCGGCCAGGGCGGCCAGCGTGACGGCATCCCGGTATTTGCGCGCGAGAAGATGCTCATCGCCCACCGGTTGAAGCGTTTCGGAGGCATAGGCAAAGGACATCTCGTGTCCCATTTTGCGGCTGAAATCAATGGTCACCCGTTCATAAAACGAATCCACAAGCTTGATGGCGCCCACGCCCCAGGTTTTATCCACGCAAAGCATGCCGGGCTTGAGTTGCTGCAAAATGGCGAGCCGCCGGAAACACTCGGTCAGGCCCACCCCTTTATCGAGCCCCACGTTGGTTACAAACTTCTTGCGGACGGGATCATTCCGGCAGATATGGGCCAACCGCTTGATGCACACCTCTCGAAACGCCGGCACCCCGCTATTCCAATTGGCACGCATTCCGAGCACGCTGATGGCCTCATCCATCCGGCCCTGCTCCATCAGGGTCTCCTCCATCAGCTCCGCCCAGCTGCCGGTCTTGGATCCCATGCCGCCCCGGTGCAATTCCCGCAATGCATTCTTCATATCCTCAACGGGCATATTTTCGCCGGAGATCTTGGCCAGGAACCACTCTTCAAACTGATCTTCCCCCATGGGGATATGAGCTAATGCTTGCATAGTTGAACTTACCTCTCGTTAAAGGGGGGCCTTTTTATCACAACCCCCCCGCTGGCACAAGCGTCAATGGAAATGAGTTCACCCGGCCATTTGTATCCCCAGCAGGTGCCCGATCCCGTAGGTGACCAGCGCCGCCGTTAAACCGAAAGCAACCTGCCGGAATCCGGAAGCCCACACCCCGCGGCCTGTCACCAGTGTAATGGCAGCGCCAATTACAAACAGCCCCACCGCGCTTAACGCCGCGCTCCACCACACGGCGTGCATCCCGCCGGTGAAAAAGAACGGAAGGATCGGAATAATCGCCCCAACGGCAAACAGCAGGAAGGAGGTAAACGCCGCTTCCCAGGCGGAGCCCCCCAACTCATCGGGATCCATGCCCAACTCCTCCCGGCTCAAGGTGTCCAGTGCATGCGCCGGATCCGATAGCAGACGGTCCGCCATCAATTTAGCCTGTTCGGGGGGGATCCCCTTGGCCTGATATATCAGCGCCAACTCCTCCCGCTCGGCTTCCGGCGCCTCGATCAATTCCTGGCGCTCGATGTCCAGTTGCTTCTCATAGAGTTCACGGGAACTTTGTACGGACAGCCATTCACCCAGCGCCATGGAAATGGCACCGGCCAACAACCCGGCCAGTCCGGTGATCAGGATCAGGTGGGCGTCCATCGCCGCACCCGCGACCCCCATCACGAGGCTCAGGATCGAGACGAGCCCATCATTAGCCCCCAGCACACCCGCCCGCAGGGCGTTGCCCCCCATGGACCGATGGCGCCCTTCGAGCCGGGCCACCGCGCTCCCGGCCAGGCCGCTCGCCTGCCCGGACAACATCTTGAAAATCCGGGCATGCGACCGCTCATCGTTCGGCATTCCCGTCCGGTTCACCTCGGGCTGATTGTCATAGCGGGATCCCGCCCCCTGCTCAATTCCCGCGATGGTCGGCAGCACGAACTTGACCCCGAATGTGTTGGCAAGCCATCCCAGCACACGCGTACGCCAATCCACAGACCACGCCGGAACCGCCGCACCCGCCTCGACAAGACGCCGTTCCCAAACGGCCGCATGCTTGCGTTCGGATTCCGCCAGCTTGAGATAAAGGCTCGCCAGATCGGGGTTTCCCTCAACCTTCGCCAGCTTTTCATAGAGCGTCACCGCATTGCGCTCCTCTTGAAGATTAGCCCGGTACCGTAAAATATCCGCCTGTTTTGCCATACTCCTCCAAAACAAATACGATCAATCAGACCAGAAAACAGGAGGCCCGCAAAGACAATTATCCGCTTTTGCACAATCGCCATCACCATGCAGAAGAAAACTCGACACTCACTGCTCCGCTCGACATAATCCCGCCATGATCAACCGTTTAAAGAAAACTCCATGAATCTGATCCGTCAACCCATTCCACAGTTGACCCCCCGTTCCCTCCCGAATGGCGAAGCCGGCATCGTGCAACGCTCCTTCCCGTTCGGCCAGAAAAACTTTTTCCGGCTCTTCCACGACGAGCCCCTTTCCCTGACCATTAAACTGCAACCGCCCCATTCGCACCCGACCCAGGTGCTCCTGCATACCGATATCGGCGCCAAGGCCCCGGGCGAATGGCTGGATATTCCGTTCTCCACAACCGATGACCAGACGTTCCATCTCTCGATGATGCTC
>JBIKMI010000318.1:0-3179 GCA_044359285.1 Kiritimatiellia bacterium | reverse complement strand
GGAAGAGCGCTTTACCCGGAAAAAGCATGACCCGAATTTCCCTCTAAATGCGGTCAAGTACTGCCTCGCAGAACTCGAAAAACGCGGGGGCACTTTAGATGCTGTCACCTTTTATGACAAACCGATTCGCAAGTTTGAACGGATTCTAAAGACCTACTTCAGCACCGCGCCGGCGGGCTTGCCCTCCTTTATGATGGCTATCCCGCTCTGGCTGAAGGAGAAACTCTGGATCCCCATGGAAATCGAGGAGGCCCTGGAGAAATGCGGCCTGAAAACGATTCCGCCTCTGTATTTCCCGGAGCATCATGAATCGCATGCCGCCAGCGCCTTTTTTGCTTCCCCGTTCCAGAAGGCCGCGATCCTGACTCTGGATGGAGTGGGGGAATGGGCCACAAGCACCATTGGCGTGGGTGATGGAAATAAGCTGGAAATTCTCCAGGATTTACACTTTCCTCACTCTTTGGGTCTGCTCTATTCGGCTTTTACCTATTTCTGCGGGTTCCGCGTCAATTCAGGGGAATACAAACTGATGGGGCTGGCTCCCTATGGGGAACCTAAGTATGTGGATGTCATCCGGGATAACCTTCTCGATATGCGTGAAGATGGCTCCTTCCGTCTGAATTTGAAGTATTTCGGTTTTGTTGATGGGCTGACCATGACCAATGATGCGTTTGCCGGCCTTTTTGGCGGACCGGCCCGCTCATCCGAGAGTGAAATTTCCCAGCGCGAGATGGATATTGCCCGCTCTATTCAGGTGGTGACCGAGGAGATTGTGATCCGCATGGCGCGTCATGCCAAAAAGATTACCGGTGCAGATTATCTCTGCATGGCGGGCGGGGTGGCGCTCAACTGCGTGGCCAATGGCCGGCTTCTGCGGGAGGGGATTTTCAAGGACATCTGGATTCAACCTGCGGCCGGCGATGCCGGCGGAGCGCTGGGGGCGGCCCTCATGGTGGCCTATCAGGTCAAGCAGCACCCGCGTCAGGCCGACAATGTTCATGACTTCATGAAGGGTTCGCTTCTGGGGCCGGATATCGAAGATGCGGCGGTGCACGTCTTTCTCAAGGCCCATAACTATCCCGGGCATCACTATGAGCGGCAGGCCTGGGCTGACGAGATTGCCCGGCTTATTGCTGCGGAAAATGTTATCGGGCTGGTTCAGGGGCGTATGGAGTTCGGGCCCCGTGCCCTGGGCGGCCGTTCCATTATCGGCGATGCCCGCTCGCAGAAAATGCAGTCGGTCATGAATCTCAAGATCAAGTACCGGGAATCGTTCCGGCCCTTTGCGCCCGCCTGTTTGGCGGAACGGGTGAGTGACTATTTTGAATTGGACCGGCCCTCTCCTTATATGTTGCTGGTGGCACAGGTCCAGAAAGCGCGATGCAAAGGACTTGAAGAGGCCGGGCGGCTGTCCATCAGGGAACGCATTAATCAGGTCCGGTCGGATATTCCCGCCATTACGCACGTGGATTATTCCGCCCGGGTTCAGACGGTGTCGCCTGAAAGCAATGCCGGGTACTATGACATCATCAAGGCGTTTGATAAACAGACCGGGTACGGGGTGATCATCAACACCTCCTTCAATGTCCGGGGTGAGCCGATTGTCTCGACACCGGAGGATGCCTATCGTTGCTTCATGCGGACGGAGATGGATTATCTGGTCCTCGGCTCCTTTATTTTGTCGAAAAAGGAACAACCGCCCTGGCAGGATAAAGCCAATTGGCGAACGGAATACGCTTTAGATTAAGGAATATTATGCGCTTTTTAAAACATCTGGGACGGTTGCTCAAGGAGTTCGGCAGTTTTGCCTGGCATAACAAGGCCTGGTGGATCATCCCGGTGGTTCTGGTTCTACTCCTGCTCGGAATCTTTATTGTCGCAGGCCAAGCCGTTGCCCCGTTCATCTACACCCTGTTCTGAGTCTGGCCTCTACGCCCTCTCACTTCAGGCCGGGAAAAGATTTCCCCATTAGTGGTGAAGTCTTCCTCTTGACTTATGGGTAACAGAAAGCAGGGATGAGTGTGTACGCGTTACGACCGTTTAATCAGGCGTGCGTCCAGCTGCAGAAGATACCGTTTCCGGTACCAGACAAAGCCGAACAGGTCGAAAATCGTGCGGGGCAGGCGCTTCATATTGGTGTACTTCGAAGTTCCCATGGTCCGGGCGCGGTGATCCACGGCCACTTCCTTGATTTTTCGGCCATTGAGCTTGAAATAGGCGGGCATAAACCGGTGGACCCCTTCCACATGCGGCAGGTCGGCGACGCAGGTCTTGCGGAACACCTTGAGGCTGCACCCCGTGTCGCGGATCCCGTCATGAGTCGCCCAGTTGCGGACCCGGTTGGCGAGGCGTGAGCCCGCACGCCGGGCCCAGGTATCCTTGCGCTTCGCCCGGAAGCCGCACACCGCATCAACCCCGTTGAGTTCTTCGAGCATGCGGGGGATATCGGCGGGATTATTCTGGAGATCTCCGTCAATGGTGGCCAGAACGTCACCGGCCGCCATCTGGAGTCCGACCAGCATGGCATGGCTCTGGCCGCGATTCTGGTCATAATGAATACCCCTGACCGTTGAAAAGCGGGTTTGTGCCTCAAGAATACGCGCCCAGGTCTGGTCGCTACTGCCGTCATCGACCAGAAGGACTTCGAGTTGGGGAATGGCGTTGTGGAGTGCGTGCAACTCGCCCGCAAGCGGCAAGACATTATCCTGCTCGTTATAGACTGGTGCGACAATGGAAACTTTCATAGGTATTAATACTCCTGCGCAGGGATGTACTGGTCTGAAAACGTGAGATCCAGATTCACCAGGCGGCGACCACGTTCCTCGGAGGCGCGTAACGCACTGGCCAGTGTGACCAGTTTATGCTCCACTTTTTGACGGAGATCAGGCAGGTTCTGATCCATGTTTTCCCAGCCAACTTTGATTTTTTCCCCTGCGGTCAGGTGCATTTCGAGAAAGTTCTTCTCGCTCACGTCAAGGGTGGAGATCTTGATCTGTTCGCCTAATTTAGAACGATAACAGAGGTCAATGATTTCAATGGCATTCATGGCTGTCTGCTCCACCTGGGCACCGGGTTTGAGGCCGGGTTCGGCATAGCCGGTGATCACAGGATAGTCCCGCCCGCCCGCCCGGAGGTTGAATACACGCCCCTCCCGGTCCACTGCCAGGGAACCCCAACGT
>JBIKMI010000317.1:0-3213 GCA_044359285.1 Kiritimatiellia bacterium | reverse complement strand
TTCAGTCGCGTTGCAGGCGTAGCATGGCGGGCAGGATCCCCCCGACCTCGCGTCGGGGGTGAACGAAGTTGAGCGGCAGCAGGGCGCACTCCCGCCCAACGTCTCCCTCCACCGGGGCGAGCCCGGCGGGCAGGCCGGCGAAAGCTTCTGGGTACAGGCCGTCAGCCACCTTCCAGAGAAAGCCTTAAAGCATTTTGGAAAGCCCACGCTCGCACACACACGCGGGCCTTCTGCATTCCACCCTCAGGTCCGGGCCGCCACCCCACCGTCATCAGGGCGTCCGTTACCGTAATGCCTGGAAGACCCCCGCGCATGTATACGCGGGCCTTTCTTCGCATTCAACAACATAGCGCCCCAGCAACCCGACTGTTCTTCTTTTGGGTAGGGGGAAGGCCGGGGTGAGGAGCGCTGGTGAGCGTAAGATAGCTCATCCCTTAATGGCCCCTTGTCCCTTCACCATGGGCTCGCTCTTGGTTGAGTGCCAGGAGGCGCTCAAGAATCTGCTCATCTGTCATGCAATGATCCCAGCCATAGGCGTCCGCGACAGTGGCGTCGAGTTTCTTGTGGGCGATGTCAAGCCATGTCGGACGCTCATTATAGAGGCGGGTCAAAGTGCGAGGCTTTTTATCGACGGGGTCATTACCGGCAAGCCACACATCGCGTTTTTCGACCAGTTCACGGGCGGCGGCGGCAATCGCTGCGGAATGAGGATTGGTTGCCTGTTCATTGTTTGGCGGCCACGGCATCGGGGCAGGCGCAAGCGGCGGTGGTGGGCGGCGGGAGGGCAACCTACCTCCTGTCAGCCTGGAGTGCAGACAATCAGACCGTCGATGTGGCTGAAATGGGAATCGAAACTACAGACTGCCGCACCGTGCTGAAGCGCGGATGCCGCTATCCACATATCGTTCGTGGGAATGGGGCACCCCTTTGTCCTGAGCGCCTTGAATATCTCGGAATAAAACTCGGCGGTTTCCTCATCGGCAACAGCCACGTTTACTCTCGGTGTGTCGAGAAAGATTTCGAGTTCTTCTCTGTTGATCCGCTCCTTGGATCCACACTTGAACCCCGAAAGCAATTCTCCGAGGACCGCTGTACAGACCAGAATAGTCTCCGGCAGGGCGAACCAGTTGACGACTTCGGGTTCTCCGGCCTTGAAGGCGCTGTACACATTCGTATCGACCATGACTTTCTTCATGACCACATATCCTTATCGATCCTGGAAAACGCACTCGTGTTCTTCTCAAACTCCGCCCGATCCTCTTGCGTCCACGTTCCCGCAAGCTGATCGAGGTCGTGATATTCCCTGTGATACCTGGGTTTCGCGAGCCCGAACGAGCGGCGCAGTATCGTGATGATTGTGGCGCTCAAGCTCGCCCCTTGGCGGTCCGATTCGGACTTAAGCGCGGTCTCCAGTTCCGCTTCAATTCCTCTCAATGTCAATGTCTTCATGACTCCAGCCTCCTGATGCAGATTGATAAATCACTTCGATGCATATTATTGCATCATGTGCATCAAGGGTGCAATTGTTTTCTGCAATAACCTTGGCATCAGGGTATTATGACGCAATAAGCGAGATCACGGCTGGTCCTCGTTAGTTCGCAGGCGATGATGTTCTTGATGAGGCTGCCCCGGTCAAGGCCAAGTGTAGAGCTGAACGCTGTTTAGATTAATCCGAAAAACAATGCGCAACCCTCATAGCACGGGTTGCGCAACATGGTGAAACGAATACTTTGCCTGTCCCTAGGCGGCTCCGGTCATTACTGGTGCGAAACCATTATTCACGGCACCGCCAACAGCCCTGAAGGGCTGTCTGGCAAAACGACGAAGGAAACGCGTATTCTGGACCCTATGAGCCAGGAGGTTCTGGGCGAGACTTGGGTTTGCCTTGGTGGACCGAATTATGACCGTGTGGCCTGGACGTTCAAGGCCTACGATGAATGGCAGCATCCGATATTGGTAGAAAAATCGAACGGAGAAAAGATCGAAGCCTCCTGGGGTGCAAACTGCTGCGGCAAGGAATGGGAGATCGGACCTGATGGCGTCGAGTATAATTACGAATACAACGGCCTCGCTCAAATGGTTGGCCGTGTTAAAAAAGCCGCGAATCCGAATGGGGTGGATCTGTGGACTTTCTATACCACTGACGTACTGGGCCGGCGTCTAACTGAGAGCCTGTCGGCAGGGGGGCTTTCTCAACAAGTCAGCAGCAATGTTTATGACTTGGCTGGACGATTGGTCTCCAGTATTGATGGGCAGGGAATCCAAACCGCCTATCGCGAGGTCGCCACGTCCCGCACCACGATTCGCGGCGGCGTGACCAATACGACCGTCAATTATCTCGATGGACGAACCAAGTCGACTTCCGAAAACAGCACCTTGAAATCGTATCATGAATATGGTGTCAACCCCGATGGCACCCGCTGGACTAAAGCTTACTCCGGCCCGCTTGGATCCAACTCGCCCGCCTGGCAGAAAACCACTACCGACCTGCTCGGTCGCACCATTAAGGATGAGAAGCCAGGCTATGGCGGAACCGTCATCACCACCACCTATGTCTACAACACCAAGGGTCAACTGATCTCAACAACCCAGCAACCCAACAGCTCAACAACTCTCAGCGAGTATAACGAGCTGGGCCAGCAGACCCGCAGCGGTCTCGACGTCAACAATAACGGCTCCCTTGACCTCGCCAGCCCTGATCGGATCAGCGAATCCTCTACCTGGTTTGATAAAGATGAATCTGGCAACTATTGGCAGACCCGCGCTTCACTCATCTACGCCGGCAACTCCGCCATCCCAACCACCAACTCCATCCAGAAAACCCGCCTCGCCGGCTTAGGCATTTCTTCTGGATTCGGGCTTCTGGATTCTGAATTCCTTTCCACAGACCTTCTCGGCAACCCCACCACGTCCCGCACCTACATCAACCGCACGGCCAAAACGGTGACGCAGGTGGTTTCTTATCCCGACAGCACCAACGCGGCCATCCAGGTAACCATCAACGGTCTTCAAGCCTCTTCCACCAGCAAGACCGGTGTCCGCACGGATTACACTCAAGACGCCCTCGGCCGCCAGATCTCCGCCTCTTCTCCCTCTCCCTCCAGGGGCTGATCTTTACCCACATCTTTTACATGCACAGGGTGGCGGGATCATTTTTGATGATTACCGCGACCCCATTAATTGTAAAGTTTATAAGCGTTTTCGATATCAGTC
>JBIKMI010000084.1:0-10115 GCA_044359285.1 Kiritimatiellia bacterium | reverse complement strand
GGGTCCGAGTGAAGTGGAAGCCATTACCATGGTAGGGGATGTCCGCGGGTGCAACTGTGTGCTGGTGGATGACCTGGCGACCACGGCCGGAACCCTGACGACGGCGGCCCGCATTCTCAAGGAAAATGGGGCTGAAGGCATCTATGCGGCGGTCTCGCATGCGGTGTTGACGGATGTCGGGGTGGAGCGGTTGAAAAACTCGCAAATCAAGGAACTGGTGGTTACGGATACCGTGCCGATGCTGGCGAACCTGAATGGATTTCCTGTGACGGTGCTGTCCGTGGCGGGATTGCTGGGGGAAGCGATTTTGCGGATTCATGATAATCAGTCGGTATCGTCATTATTCAAGGTTTAGGTTAAGTCGAAAGGGAAAAGGTAAGTATGGGAAAAGAAATTAAATTGTCTGCGAGCAAACGCGAAACATCTGGAACGTCGGCCGCCCAAGCCCTGCGCCGGACCGGCTTTGTGCCTGCCGTTGTGTATGGGGAAAAAGCCGCTTGTTCGATCAAGATCAATAGCCGCGCTTTCGAGTCGATGATCACGCATAACGCCAGCGAAAACCTGATTGTGGACCTGGACGTGGATGGCAATGTGGTCAAGGCGTTGTTGCGCGAAGTTCAGCATAGTGTCATCAAGGGCGAGGTGCTGCATGCCGATTTCCTGGAAATCTCGATGACCAAGAAGATGCGTGTCACGATCACGATCGAGCTCAAGGGCGAGCCGGTCGGGGTGTCGCAACAGAGCGGTATTCTGGAGCACTTGCTGCGTCAGATCGAAGTCGAATGTCTGCCGGGTGATCTGGTGGACTCCTTCGAGGTGGATGTGACTGAACTGGCTCTGGGCAAGACCATGATGATCCGGGACATCAAATTGGATTCCAAGTATACGGTGTTGACCTCGGGTGATGTGGCTCTGGCGACGGTGGTGGCGCCTCGTGAGGAGAAGGTTGACGAGGCGGCCGCGGCGGCCGCAGCGGCTCCTGAGGTGATTGGCAAGAAGAAGGAAGAGGGTGCCGCCGAGGGTGCCGCTCCTGCGAAGGGGGCAGCGGCTCCTGCGAAAGGGGCAGCGGCTCCTGCAAAGGCGGCAGCAGCCAAGCCTGCCAAGAAATAATCCGTGAAAATAGTAGTGGGTCTTGGCAATCCGGGTGCGGAATACGAGCGGACGCCGCATAATATGGGCTTTTTGCTGGTGGATTGTCTGGCCGAACGCCTGGGTTGCACGCTGAAGGCGAGTTCGAGATTTGATGCGTTTGTCGGGTCTGCGGCAGTGGACGGCGAGGAGTTGCTCCTCGTGAAGCCGCAAACCTTTATGAATAATAGCGGCAGGGCGGTCGGGGCGGTGTTAAACTACCGCAAGGTAAGCCCGGCGGATCTGCTGGTGGTGGTGGATGATGCGGATATTCCGCTCGGAACGCTGCGCCTCCGTAAAAAGGGAGGGGCAGGCGGACATCGGGGATTGGCGTCAATCAACGAGGTCCTTGGGACGACGGAATACGCACGGGTACGGGTCGGGATCGGGCGTGGGGCAACCCATGATGATCTGGTGGACCATGTACTTGGAAAGTTCGGACGCGAGGAGTGGGCAGTGGTCCAGAAAGCGATCGGGGAAACGGCTGATGCTGTTCAGGTCATTCTGGAAAAAGGCATGGATTTTGCGATGAACCGCTTTAATGCCAGGCAGGATAATCCGGCCGGCTTAGACGATGTAACGGCAGGAGGAAAAAAGCAGTGAATATGTACGAAGGATTGTTCATTTTTGGTGAAACCGTTCAAGAAGAGCGGTTGAAGGATCTGGCCGCTTATGTGACCAGTGAGATCGAAAAAGCCGGCGGTAAGGTTCTGGAATCCCGCGATATGGGACGCCGGTCATTTGCCCGGATCATGCAGAAAAAGGAGTCCGGCTTCTACTTGGCGGTCACGTTCCGGATTGCGGCCGACAAGATCAGCGTGCTGACCTCCCGCTATCATTTGAATGACGATGTGTTCCGCGTTCAGATCACCCGGGTGGACGAGAAGGTCCTGGCCAAGGTGTCTGCAGCGGCGCCCGCGGTTCCTGCCTGATTACGGAAGAGTGTCTCTTATGGCCATGATGAATAGAGTTTTCTTGATGGGGCATCTCACCCGCGATCCCGAGGTGAGCTATTTGCCGTCCGGAAAAGCGTTGGCCAAAATCCGGCTGGCAATTAACAACAAATACAAGCTGGCCTCCGGTGAAGACCGGGAGGAAGTGTGTTATGTGAATGTGCTGGCGTGGGGCAAACAGGGTGAGGCCTGCGGACAGTACCTGTCAAAAGGCTCGGCACTTCTGGTGGAAGGCCGCTTGAAGTATGATGAATGGGAAAAAGACGGTCAGAAGCATAACCGGCTGGAAGTGGTGGCGGATCGGACTGAGTTCATGAGCGCTCCGAAACGCAACGCGGAATACAGCGATGCTCCGGACTCCCCTGCGGGCGAGATTCGCCCGGCGCAGGTGGTTCGAGGCGGGGCGGATTCCTCCGTGGCGGGAGACGGGCCTGCGACCGGGGATGAAGATAATTTGCCATTTTAATTTTTAAGGAAAAGGAAGACTAGTTATGGCTATGCGAGAGAACAACAGTGTAAACATGGTGTCGAAACGTCGTGTGCCTCAGGTTGAGAGCATCAAGCATATTGATCCGCGCGACTACGAAATGCTGCGAAAATTCACTTCCGAACAGGGCAAGATTCTGCCTGCGCGGTTGACGGGTGCGGCACCCCAGTTGCAGCGCTCTGTGGCCCGCGCGATTCGTCGCGCCCGGGTGATGGGTTTGTTGCGCTAAATTGATTAGGAGAAAATTATGTCGATTGAAATGATTTTGATGCAGGACGTCAAGGATCTCGGCACGGCCGGGCAGGTGGTCAAGGTGAGCGACGGGTACGCGCGGAATTATCTGGTGCCCCACAAGCTGGCGGCGGCCGTGACGGAAGGCAATCGTCGCCAACTCGCCAAACTTCAGGTGCAGCGCGAAATTGAGCGCAAAGCCGCAAAGGAAAAGGCGCTGGATCTGGCCGCGGCCATTCAGAAGGGGTCTTACACCATTCCCGTCAAGGTGGGAGAGGGCGACAAGCTCTTCGGTTCCGTGACGAGCGGGGATATCATCAAGTTGCTTGCCACGCAGGGATTTGAGCTGGACAAGCACGCCGTTGAACTGGAGCCGATCAAGGCCTTGGGTGCCTTTGACGTGACGGTCAAAGTGGGTGTTGATGTTGAGGCCCTCATTAAGGTGTGGGTTGTGCAGGAATAAGTTCCTATGGCCAATGAAGCCCCTGTCTCGTCCAAGGTGACGCCTCTTGAGCGCGTTCCACCGCATAGCGAGGACGCGGAGCGGGGGGTGCTGGGGGCCGTGTTGCTTGATGCGGATAAGGTCATGGACCTTTGCATCGAACGACAACTGGCTCCCGATTCTTTTTACATCCCCGCCCATCGCGTCATCTTTGAAGTCATGCTGGAGCTCGCCCATGCCGGGCGACCTCTTGATTTGTTGACGGTGGGGGAGCGCCTGAAGAGCACCGGGTCGCTGGATCGCATCGGAGGGCCCACGACCCTCCATCGGATTGTGGATGCGACGCCCACCTCCGCCCATGCCGAGTATTACATCAACATTGTCCGGGACCGGCATCTGCTCCGCGAGGTGATCTCCACCTCGCGCCGGGCTGAGCAGAGTTGTTACGACCCGTCGGCTGAGGCCGCCCAGGTGTTGAGTCATGTGGAGCAGGCGTTCTTTGATATCACCGCCCACCAGCATGGTCAGATGCGTCCCTGGCCCACCATGGTGGATGAAATTATCCGGACCTTCGACAATGAGCAGAAGGGATTCCAGGGTATTCCCACCGGCTTCCGGGATCTGGACAAAATGATCAAGGGGCTGAAACCCGGCAATATGGTGGTGCTGGCCGCGCGACCTTCAATGGGCAAAACATCGCTGGCGATGAATGTGGTCGAGCATGTGGGATTGGGGAAGGGGGATCGCGAATCACGTCCGCGTCCGGTCGGGGTGTTCAGTCTGGAAATGTCCTGTTTGGATCTCGTCAAACGCATGATTTGCTGCCATGCCGGGGTGTCGGGGCATGCCATTTCTGATGGATTTATTTCTGCCACCAACCATGCCCACTTGATCAGTGCCGCCAATCTTTTGAAACATGCCCCTATTTTTATCGATGATAGTGCCGGGCTTGATATCATGGAGCTGAGAGCGCGCGCGCGCCGGATGAAGAGCAAGCATAATGTGGAGCTGATCGTCATAGACTACCTCCAGCTCCTGCGCGCCCCTGAATATTCGCGCCATGGCCGGCAGGTCGAAATTACCATGGTCTCCGCGGGCATCAAGGGGATGGCCAAGGAATTAGGGGTTCCTGTTCTCGTATTGAGTCAGCTCAGCCGCGCCCCTGAAGCGCGTGGGGGCGAGGAAAAACCGAAGCTGTCGGATCTGCGTGATTCCGGGTCGATTGAGCAGGATGCCGATATTGTAATGTTGTTGCGGCGCCCCTGCCGGACGTCAAATGATCCTGAACGGGAAGACCGCACCCTGGCCATTGTGGAGATTGCCAAGAACCGTAACGGGCCGGCCATGGAAGAGGTCCGGATGGCGTTTGATGATGCCTTTACCCGGTTCCGCGATGCGGCGCATGGCGTGGATGAGCCGGCCGTTCAGCCGGCCTATATGCAACAGGAGGTTCGATGACCCGAACGGTACACAATATTATTAAACTGGTTTTAATCGGGCTGGTCATGGCGCTCCCCGCTTTGGCTGAACCGGTTGTGAAGGTGTTTAAAATCAAGTCCGTGGGACCGGTTCCTGCCGACGAGCAGATGATCCGCTCTTATATCGGGGTCCGGGAAGGCGCGCCGCTGAACCGGGCGGAAGTGGCCAATGATGTGCGCTCCCTGCTGGCCTCAGGCAAACTGGCGGATGTCACGGCCGAGGTGGATTCCAGTGGCGACGGGGTGTCCCTGGTGTATGTAGTGCGCATGAAGTATCGGCTGGTGAATCCCGTGCGCGTTAAAGGGAATAAGGAACTGAGTGTCGCAAAAGTCAGGGATATTGTCGGGCTGAATCCGGGTGATTTCATTGATGATCCCACCATTGCGGCCCGCTTGGTGAAGTTGACGGAGGAGTACCGTAAACGGCTTTTTGCCAGCGCGAAGTTCGAGGCGGGTATGGATGGGGTGGACGGGCAGCCGGGGCAGGTCTCGCTCCTGATTAATATCCGGGAGGGAAATAAAGCGCAGATTGTTCGCTATGAGTTCCCCGGCAGGAAATCGATCCCCATGTCTGTCATCCGGGAGGCCATGGAGATCATGGCCTGGTATAATCCTTTGAGCTGGTTCCACCGGACTCCCTATAATGACGAAGAGTTGTCGGCGGGGTGTGAGCGGGTCCGGGCTATTTATAAGGATGCCGGCTTCCTTGATGTTGAAATCAAACCCCCGGTGAAGCGCGAAGAGGAGCCGGGTCGGTATGTCATCTCGGTGCCGATCCAGGAGAATCTGAAATATTCCATTTCAAAAGTCACCGTGTCCGGAGCCTCCCTCTATCCTGATGCGCCGCTGTTGAAGGCGGCAGATCTCAAGGTGGCTGGGGAAGCCTCCACGTCCGCCATCAATAAGTCGGCTGATGCTATCCGCGACTATTACGAGAGCCGCGGGTATATGGATACCTTTGTGCAACCCAAACTGGATCTTCGCGAAAAAGCCGGGGAGGTGGATGTCCGTTTTGTGGTGAATGAAGGACGGCTGACCACTGTCAGGAATGTGATGATCCGCGGGAATAGTATCACGAAGGATAAGGTCATCCGGCGCGAATTTCTGGTCTATCCGGGCGATCAATATGACGGGGTGCGGGTACGGACAACCGAGAACCGCCTGCGGAACCTGGGATTCTTTTCCTCCGTCCGTTGCGAACATGAGATGGTTGGTTCGACCAATAAGGCCGATCTGGTATTCAATGTGGAGGAGCAGCGGACCGGACAATTCATGACCGGTGTTGGGTTCTCGAGCATTGATAAGCTCATCGGATTTGCCGAAGTCAGCCAAGGTAACTTTGATATCCGCGGCAAGCCGTTTGTGGGGGCGGGCCAGAAGATCAAATTGCGCGGGGAATTCGGATCGACCCGGGAAGCCTATACGTTGTCATTCGTGGAACCCTGGTTTCTGGATAAGAAACTCTCGTTGAGCGTTGATCTTTATAGTGTGAAGCAGGACGATCGAGACTATGAAGTGCTCCGGCAGGGGGGTGCGGTTGGTCTGGGCGTTCCGCTCTGGGGTCCCAACCGGGTGGATTTCAAATATCGTCTGGAGCAGGTGGAGACCCGGGATGCAGCCGACACCAATGCGTACATCGTCGTCGATAGCGATGGGGATACCAATGTGATGTATTTTTCCGATCCCCGGCGGTTGGCGAGCTCGCTCAGCACCACGTGGACGCGGGATACCCGTGATAACTTCTTTGTGCCGACCCGCGGCTCGAAACTGTATCTGCAGGGAACGCTTATGGGGGGGCCTCTGGGCTTTGATACGGATATCTATGATATGGAGGCGGGCGGGCAATTGTATCTTCCCCTCTGGTGGAAGCATGTGCTGAGCTTCCGGGGACGTGCTGAGGTGGTTGATTTTTACGGTGATCAAGATGAGGTGCCGCTCTCGGAGCGGTTGTTTGCCGGTGGTTCGAGAACGGTTCGAGGCTTCCGCTACCGTTGGGTAGGGCCCAAGGCCGTCCGTGAGGATGGGACGCCCGAGGTACGACCTGCCGGGGGCCAGAGCCTGGCTGTGGCTAGTGCGGAATATACCATTCCCGTGCCCGGTATCCCGAAATTCAGATTTGCCACCTTCTATGATGTCGGAAATGTGTGGTATAACCCTTATGAGTTTAATCTGGATCAGTATGCGGCTGGCGCGGGAATCGGGTTGCGTTTGGATATTCCGGGATTCCCGATGCGGTTTGATTACGCCTGGCCGGTGAAAAAGGATGACCCCAGATCAAACACGGAAAACTGGAGTTTCTCGATTGGATATGGATTTTAAGTATCAGAGGAGTTGCTTATGAAAAAACAAATGATAACGGGATTGGTGCTGGCGGGGTTCATGGCGGGTGTAGCGGGTGCGGCGGATCTTAAAATTGCCGTGGTGGATACCGCCCGGATTCTCAAGGAGTATTACAAAACAGAACTGGCTGAGGCGCATATCCAGAGGCAGCTTGAGGACTTTTCCGCAGAGCGCGACAAATTGATGGCGCAGCACAAGAAACTGAAGCAGGAGTTCGAGATGCTGCGCACGGAATCCCAGAACAAGGCCCTGACGGAGGAAGCCCGCGAGAAGAAAAAGGAACTGGCGGAGGATAAACTCACGGCCGTCATTGATTTTGAGAACACCATCCGCGATAAGGCCGCCTCCCGGAAAAAGGAACTGGAGGGCGAGGGTCGTAAAATCCAAGGCGAACTCGGCAAGTCGATCAAGGCCGCGATAACGGCCTGTTCCCAGAAGGGGGGCTATACGCTGGTGCTGGCTGATGGCGGTTTACTGGGGAATGGCCTGGAATCGGTCCTGTATGCGGACCCCCAGATGGACATCACGGATGACGTTTTGAAAATTCTGAATGCGGATAAGACTGCGGCAAAGGAGTAGGCGCGCATGATGCTGACGATTAATGAAATTGCGGCTAAACTTAATGGCAAGGTGCAGGGTGACGGCTCTGTCAAAATCAAAAGTGTGGCTTCCCTGAAACAGGCGGAAGCTGGCGATTTGTCTTTCCTGGGGAATCTGCGCTACGCTCCGGATATGGCGCACACACGTGCCAGTGCCGTGCTCGTCAATGAGGATTGGCAGGGGGTGTCGGCCGCGGTCCTGATCAGGGTGAAAAGCGCGGATGCCGCTTTCGCCCAGGTGGCGTTCTGGTTGGCCCGTCCGGCTATTGCTTACCAGTCCGGACACCATCCGACGGCGGTGATTGCGGCTGATGCCAAAATCGGGAAAGACGTGACGATCGGCCCCCATTGCGTGGTTGAAGCGGGGGCGGTGATTGGCAACGGCACCGTGCTGGTGGCCCAGTGCTATATCGGTCATTTCTGTGAGATTGGCGAAAAGGGGCTGATTTACCCGAACGTCACGGTACGCGAATATTGCAAGGTGGGCGCACGGGTGATTCTGCACAGCGGGGCCGTCATCGGCAGTGATGGATTCGGGTTTGTCAAGGAGGCCAACCACTGGAAGAAAATCCCGCAGGTGGGGATCGTGGTGCTGGGTGATGATGTTGAGATCGGGGCCAATACGGCGATTGACAGGGCCCGTTTCGGGGAAACCCGCATTGGCAATGGCACCAAATTGGATAATTTGATCCAGATCGCCCACAATGTCACCATTGGCGAGGATACCGCGATGGCCGCACAGGTCGGTATTTCGGGAAGCACCCATGTTGGCAGTCGTGTCCAATTTGGCGGACAGGTCGGGGCCGCCGGACATATCGTGATCGGGGATGACTGCGCCGTCATGGCGCAATCAGGAATATCCAAAGATGTGCCGCCCGGCTCCATTCTTTTGGGGGCTCCCGCGATGTCGGTGCGGGAAGCCAAAAAAATGCATGCCCACATGATGCGCTTGCCGGAACTGAAAGAGAAAGTGGCGGATCTTGAGGCCCGGGTCAAACAGATTGAGGGAAAATCATGAAGGTATTCTTGACTGGTGGAGCCGGGTATATCGGCAGTGTGACGACAGAGTTGCTGCTCAATGAGGGGCATGAGGTCGTGGTCTTTGACAACCTGGAACGCGGTCATAAGGCGGCGGTAGACAGGCGGGCCAAGCTCGTGGTGGGCGATTTGCGCGATGCCGGCCAGATTCAGCGGGCAATGAAAAACGCCAGGCCGGATGCCGTAATGCATTTTGCAGCCTATGCACTGGTCGGGGAGTCCATGACGGATCCCGGTATGTATTTCGCCAATAATACCACCGGAGCGACCAATCTGGTGGATGCCATGGTTAAATATGATGTGCCGCGGATTGTGTTTTCTTCAACCTGTGCCACATACGGTTTTCCGGATAAGATCCCCATTACGGAGGATACCCCTCAACGCCCGGTGAACCCTTATGGCGAAGCCAAGCTGATGTTTGAGAAGGTTCTGTTGTGGTACGAGAAAATCCACAAGATTCAGCCGGTTTTCCTCCGATATTTCAATGCCTGCGGGGCCACCGGAAAATTTGGAGAAGATCATGATCCCGAAACCCACATTATCCCGAATGTGATCAAGGTGGCGTTGAAACAGCAACCCCATGTGAATATCTTTGGTGACGACTATGATACGCCCGACGGGACCTGCATCCGTGATTACATTCATATTTTGGACCTCGGGCGCGCCCATATTCTGGCCTTGACCGGCAAGGCGACCGGCCCCTTCAATCTGGGGACCGGGACGGGGTTTTCGGTGCGTGAAGTCATTGATGTGGTCCGCAAGGTCACCCAACGGGATATTCCTGAAGTGATTTCGCCCCGCCGCCCGGGGGATCCGGATCGCCTGGTGGCCTCGGCCCTGAAGGCGAAAAAAATTCTAAAATGGACTCCCCGTAATTCTAATTTAAATGATATTATAGAAAGCGCGTGGGCATGGCATCAGGCCCATCCGGATGGATACAAAAAATAGTTTGCCCGGTTTAACATGGCAGAAAATATAAGGAATCGTAGATTATGAGCAAAGCATCACCTAAAGCACCCGCAGAAACCTCCACTAATTCCGCTTTGAATGCCGTTTTGGCCCAAATTCAGAAAGAGTTCGGCGATGGCGCCATCATGCGCCTTGGCGAGGCGGAGGGTAAAAAGGAAATCAGTGTGGTCTCCACCGGGGCTCTTTCGCTGGACATGGCGCTGGGCGTGGGCGGGTTGCCGCGCGGACGGGTTGTCGAGATTTTCGGACCGGAGTCTTCCGGTAAAACCACGTTGACCCTGCATGTGATTGCCAATGCCCAGAAGTCGGGAGGCTTGGCGGCCTTCATTGATACCGAGCATGCGATGGACCCGGGTTATGCCAAGAAGATTGGTGTTAATCTGGACGATCTGCTGGTGTCGCAACCGGGATCCGGTGAAGAGGCCCTCAGCATTTGCGAAACGCTGATCC
>JBIKMI010000316.1:0-3232 GCA_044359285.1 Kiritimatiellia bacterium | reverse complement strand
GTCTTTCAAGCGTTGGATCAGTATCGGCCAATATTGCGGATCGGTCCGGAAATATTGGATTTCGGCGCCAAAGATTTCTTCTGATTTCGGTTTCATGATTAACGGCTTATTCGATTCTGCGCGCATGATTACTTCTCCTGAATGAACAACTCCACATCCACAACCGGAAGCCGGATCCCTTTCCGACCTCCCCCCAGATTAATCACGGGAAGCGCCAAGGACATGCCCTGGGCGTCATAAGCCATCAGTTCAACAGGCCACCCGTCTTTTGCCGGCCAGAGAATCTCTAGGCCGCGGACCGGTTCATCCCCATAATTAAGAAGGCTCAGTAGATGCTGTTCATTAGGCAACCTCTGCCAGGCGCACCCCACATGGGGCACGGGTGAAGCCACCTCGGGAATGCTGGACAGCAACATGGCGCGGATTTCACGGACCACCCGGTCGGCAGGAATCCGGCAGGCGGGTTGGTTTTCCCCGAGCTGCTGCCCCCATTGGCCGGGCAGGAACACGCAGCCGGTCTCCAGCAACCCGAGATCGCGAACGCCCATGTGGGCAGCGACGTCGGAAAAAGTAAGGCCTGTTTCATTCAGTTGTGTCGTCAAAGTCATCAGATTATCCTTATTACCGATTTCCAGCGGGATAACTTAACTACAAACTCCTATTGCCTATCCGTCGATCCCTGATCAAGCCAACCAAGAACAAAACCATGCTATACTTGTCAGATAACTTATGCAAACAATAATGACAGACTTTATATTGTAAACTTTGATTAAAACGGGAACACAGGGAACTTGATGCGCCAACGGTCCCTGCCGATAGAGGAGGAAGGCCAAGACTGGGGGCGAGGCGGCGCGTCAGGCGTCGAGAGGGTAGTGCGATCGAACGGCCGTGAAACGCCGGAAGTCCCCGTCGGCAGTGTGAATCGTAGCGCCGTAGGCCTCCGCCAACGCCGCAATCTGGGCATCCGTGACCAGATTTCCTCCGGCCGAGGCCGCCTGTTCCAAGAGGAGAAGCGCACGCTGCAGATGATCGGGGCCCGGCAATAGAACCTGTACGGGCGGCGCCTCCAGCCACGAGCGGATAATGGCGTCGGCTTTGGAAAGGGATAAGGGTGTCACGAAAGCGCGAGCATTCGTCCCGATGCGGAGAAAGGCGAAAAGAACGGGATGTGTAAGCCCAACGGCCTCCACTCCCGAAAGGCACTCCTCCCACCATTGTTTCGCTTTCGCGTGGAATGGACTGGTTATATCGTAGGCGTACAGAAGCAGATTGGCATCCGGCACGATCATGGGTGTTTCCGTTTCGCGGTCGTGAGTCGTTGTGTCAGACCGAGAAAGGCATCGACCTCGGCATCATCGCCGACATTCGACAGACGGGCCGGATCCACGCCGGCGCGGACCCCCATGGACACGGGATGAACCTTGAATCTGGATTGTTGCGTCTTGGACATGCCCTCCAGCCCACGACGCACGGCACTGTTGAGCGCCTCTTTGAAACTGCGCCGCATGCGATGCGCCGTCTCGCGAAGGAGTTCCGCCACGTCCGGATCCAGTGTCACTGTTGTTCTCATAAAAAGCATCATGACAGCATAACATAGCGCTGTCAACGCATCACTTCAATTTTGCCAACGGTCCCTGGCGGTAAAGCCGGTATGCCAGGGCCAGCGTAGAGGCGGCGAACCATTCATGCCGCTGTTCATGCAGTAAAAAAATGCAAAGAGATTTTCACACCCGCTGCGCTCAAGTCGCAAAGAGCGCAAAGAATGCCGAATCCCGCACCGGTTTCATGGAGCCATAGAATGAGCCCTTCGACGGTTCGACGGTTCGACAAGCTCACCGCAGGCAAAGCTCACCGCAGGCAAAGCTCAGGGCAGGCAAGAGGAGGGAATATCAGCATCAAAAATAGACTGATGTAGCTATCAGGTGACCCGCAGCTCTTCCTTCTGGATGTATTCCTCCAAGAAACCGTGGCGTTTATTTTCTCCACCTGTACCCGGGTGGAATAATAAACGCCACATGATCCTCCCCCCTTTGCGCTCTTCGCGACTTGAGCGAAGCGGGTGTGAAAATGTTTTTCGATTTGGAAGAATTTTGTCGGCCACCCACCCCTGTCACAGCACATAACCAAAACTTGACTCCCATAACCTATCAGTTTACTTATTAGGCACGTATGAAGAAAAAAATACCCCCGTCAATCCCTCGCAAGGGAGGAAAAAAGACCAAACGTCAGCCGCTATATGAACACGTGGCACAGGTGCTGCGCGAGGAGATCATCGGGAAACACCAACCCGGCGACAAACTCGAATCCGGCCCGACTCTGGCCAAGCGTCTGGGCGTCAGCGTGCTGACAGTCCGGGAGGCGGTCAATGCCTTGACCCAGGAGGGGTTGCTGAACCGCGAGCGGGGGAGCGGAACCTATGTCCGGCAGACTGCCATGAAGCCTGTGGCCCTCGTGGTTGGACTCGAACGCGAGGATCTTCGCCGATCCTTCTTCTTCCTCCATGTCGTGCGCCATATTGAGGAATGCCTTCATGCGGCCAATGTCCCCTGCCGACACTATACCGCCTATCTGGGAAAAGATGCCAAAGGCCGTCAAATGATCAATCCGACCTTTCTGGACGATGTGCGCCAGCGGGCTGTCTCCCTGGCGTTACAATTCAGTTTCACGCCCCCACCTGATGTCAAAGAACTGCTTAATGAGCAGGGTATCGGACAAATCAACACGGAGGGTTTGATTGAAACCGATTATAGCGACATGTTGCGGTCGGCCTTCGGCTATCTGCTGGCACACGGACGTCGGCGTCTCGCCCTTGTCCAGTGGCCCTCTGAGGATATCCGCGAACTGTTCGAGACCCTCTCGCGGCAGGCGGGAATCGAGCCAGACACGTCATGGATGAAAGGTCATCTGGAATGGCGTGATGCGGCGGCACCCGATGCCGCCTTCCGGCAACTCTGGATGGATCCAAAGGCCAGACCGGACGGATTGATATGCCTGCAGGACGTGATCCTGGAACGGATGATCCCCACGATGATGAACCTCGGAGTCCGCGTGCCTTCCGACCTGATGGTTGTTACCCATTCCAACAAGGGTTCCGGCATCCATTACCCCTTCCCCGTCGCCCGCATGGAAGTGGACCCGGACGTTCTGGCCGAACGCCTGGCAGAACTGGTGAAAGTCGCGCTTGCAGGAAAATCCGCCCCCTCAGCCCCCATCCGCATGACCCACCGGTGGA
>JBIKMI010000063.1:0-11982 GCA_044359285.1 Kiritimatiellia bacterium | reverse complement strand
GGTGAAATTTATACCCACGGGCGGAATTGACCTTAACAACATGCGAACCTATCTGGAACGTCCGTCCGTTGCCGCCATCGGCGGTTCATGGATTGTGGAGAAGAAACTGATCGCCGCTAAGGAGTGGGGTAAAATTGAACAATTGACACGGGACGCCCTTGCGCTCGCCGCCGCCGTAAAAGTGTCGGGGTGATCAAGAGAACCCTATCTCGCGCGGATGCGCGAAAATCGTAAAGGGAATTTCCGGAATTGAATATTACTCGCTATGGATATTTCGTGTCTTCGCGGCTTCGCGTGAGATGCTTTTATTGATAACAAAGGAGGACAGCATGAGTGGTGTAAAAGTACATAAGGTCGGGATTATCATGAACGGGGTCACGGGGCGCATGGGCACCAACCAGCACCTGTTGCGCTCCATTTGCGCCATCATCAAACAGGGTGGCGTCAAAATCAGTGACGCGGAAATCATCCTGCCGGATCCAGTTCTGGTCGGCCGCAATCCCATCAAGCTCCAGCAGCTGGTCGCGCGCACCGGTTTGCCGCTACGGTGGACCCTCAGCCTGGATGAGGTGATGGCGGACAAGCACAACATCATCTATTTTGATGCGCAGACCACGGACCGGCGTGCCGGGGCCGTGAAGCAGGCGATCAAGGCCGGCAAGCACATCTATTGCGAGAAGCCCACCGCCGTGTCGGTCGAGTCCGCCTATGAGCTCTATACCCTTGCCAAAAAGGCGGGTGTCAAGAACGGGGTCGTGCAGGATAAGCTCTGGCTGCCCGGTCTCATGAAGCTCAAGGAACTCATTCATCGCGGGTTCTTCGGCAAGATCCTCTCCGTGCGCGGCGAGTTCGGGTACTGGGTGTTCGAGGGCGATACCATTCCGCTTCAGCGCCCCTCGTGGAATTACCGCAAGGAGGATGGCGGCGGCATGATCGTGGATATGCTCTGTCACTGGCGGTACGTGCTCGACGACGTTTTTGGTGCCGTACAGGCCGTCTCCTGCCGCGGGGCCACGCACATCGGGACCCGGTATGACGAGGCCGGTAAACCCTATCCCTGTACGGCCGACGATTCGGCCTATGCCACCTTCGAGCTGGCCGGCGATATTATCGCCCAATTCAACTCGTCCTGGTGCACCCGGGTGCGGCGCGACGATCTGCTCACGTTGCAGGTGGATGGCACCCTTGGGTCCGCCGTGGCCGGCTTGCGTGATGTGGTGATCCAATCCTATGGCGCCACGCCCCGCGCTGTCTGGAATCCGGATATCCCCCAGCCGATCCACTTCCAGGAAGGGTGGCAGAAGTTGCCGGAGCAGCGCGAGTACGACAATGCCTTCAAGGTCCAGTGGGAATTGTTCCTGCGTCATGTCGTGAAGGATGAGCCCTTCCGCTGGACCCTGCTGGAAGGGGCCAAGGGCGTGCAGTTGGCTGAAAAAGGCATCGAATCCTGGGCCAAGCGGGCCTGGGTGACCATACCGGAGTTGAAGGCGTGAGCAAGGTTGCACTTGTCACCGGCGGTAGCCGGGGCATTGGGCTGGGGGTGGCGCAGGCCCTGGCGAAGGATGGATTCGACCTGGGGATCTGCGGGGTGAGGGACGAGACGGCCGCCGCAGAAGCCGTGGAGTCGCTCCGCGCGTTGGGACGCAAGGTGCTGTATGTTCAGGCCGATGTGAGCATCCGGGCGGACCGTGAACGGCTGGTGGCGGAGATGAAACGGCATTTCGGTCGCCTGAACGTCCTGGTGAACAATGCCGGGGTCGCCCCGTCGGTGCGGGCGGATATCCTGGAAGCCACCGAGGAAAGTTTCGAGCGGCTGATCAGCATCAATCTCCAGGGTCCCTATTTCCTGACTCAGGCGGTGGCCAACTGGATGATTGAACAGAAGCAGGCCAGTCCGGCCTTTACCGGTTGTATCATCAATATCTCTTCAATATCCGCGACCGTGGCATCGGTGAATCGCGGGGATTATTGCATTACCAAGGCCGGTGTCAGCATGGCGACCAAGTTGTTTGCCGCCCGGCTGGGTGAATACGATCTCCCCGCCTATGAAATCCGGCCTGGCGTTATCAAAACCGATATGACTTCCGGTGTGACGGCCAAGTACGAGAAGCTGATCGGCGAGGGCTTGATGCTGCAAGCCCGTTGGGGCGTTCCGGCCGACGTGGGGCGCGCCGCCGCCATGCTGGCCCGTGGTGATTTGTCCTATTCCACCGGCCAGGTTATCATGGTTGAGGGCGGCCAGACGGTGCAGAGATTGTAGATCCGTCGATCCGTCCTCATCAAGCCCAGCCCCTTCTTGCCTCCAGAGGGGATTAGGTGTATGTTGTCTGAATAAGACTAGCATCCCTTTCGAATGCGCCGGGAAATCAAATTGATTATTTGGGTGTTTGTCCTCGTGGTGGGGCCGGCCCTTGCTTTGTCTTTTTTGGCCGCACGGGTTCTGGAAAGCTGGCAGATTGTCCTGCAGAAGCGGATGGCCGGCGAGGCGGGGCGTGTTCTGGAGGAAGCTGTGGTGGCTTGGGATCATGAACTCGCCACCCTCCGTGCGGCCGCCGGAGCGGGATTCCGTTCTCGTCAAGCCGCCCACAGCCGGGTTGTGCAGGCGGCCAGTTTATCCGTGGAGCACCCCTGGGGGGAAGGGGTATATGTGTTCAAGGCCGGCTCCGGGTTGCTATATCCCGCCACTGAGTCAGGCCGTTCTCAGTTTGAGCGAACAGGCTCCAGTGCGGCAGAGGAGTCTTTTCTCCATCAGGGCGGCACCTCGCTTGAGCGGGGCGATACCAATGGGGCCATCTCCTTCCTTGAAAGGGTGGACTCCAATCAGCGGGATCCGGAGGAGGGATTTTTCTGTGATTTAATCGCACTCAGGAAATTAATGGAGCTCTATGTGGCCCGGGGGGAAACAGGAAGAGTTGCGGCGATTCAGGGTCAGGTCATGGAGCGGGTGCTGGGACGGTATGATGAGATGGTCCCGCTCCAGCGGGAGTCCGTTGTCGCGTGGTTGGAGGGAGCCGGGCAGAGTGTGGGGCCGGCCGGGATGCGTGCTCAGTGGCAGGAGCGCCTGCGGGCCCGCCGATTGGGGCAAGCCGAGCGCACCTCGCTGGCAGATGGCTTCCAGATGTTCGCGTCCAACCTCCCTGATGAAGGCTGGGTAAAAGTCCGCCTGAATCAGGCTGATTTCATTATTGCCAGAATCTCCGGGGTGCGGGGTGATTCGGAGGAGCCGGAAAGGGGGGCTTCGCTGGTTCTTGCGCTGAAGATCAACGAGCCCGTGTTGATCCGGCACCTCAATACCCTGTTTGCGGGCACGGTCCGTCATCCCGAGATCCGGGTACAGTGTCAGGCAGGCAGTACGGGCATCGTCGGGCCGATCCTGGCGTCACGGCCATTGTCGGCGCCGTTTGGCTCCATCCCTCTGGTGGCTACGCCGGAGAATGTCCCTGCATTTCTGGCCAATGTCCGGTTGCAAGCCTGGCTCTATCGGGGAGGCGGCATGTTGCTGCTGATGAGCGTGGTGGCCGGGGTCTGGTTGCTTTGGCGCGAGGCGGCCTGCGAGATCCGCCAGGCGCGCGAGCGCAGTGATTTTGCGGCAACCGTCTCCCATGATTTAAGGACGCCGCTTTCTTCCATGCGCATGCTGGCGGAGAGTTTATATATGGGGAACGTCACTGACGAGGGCAAGCGGAAGAAATTCCTCGGTGCTATTATCAAGGAGAGTGACCGGCTTAGCCGGCTGACGGACCGTGCCCTCTATTTTATCCGTTATGGGCAGGGCGCCTTGCGCTACCAGTTCACCGAGGGGGATCTGGGCGGGGTGGTTAAAGAGGTGGTGGAATCGTTCGCGGTGGGTGTAGGCGGGCAGGTAGCGGTTGCGGGTGCCGGGAGCCGTGTGAGCGAGGATGAGAAGGCGCAGATCGTGCTTGGGATTAAGATTGCACCGGATCTCCCGCCCGTGCGATTTGATGTCGGGGCCATGGAGCAGGTGCTGTATAATCTTCTGGATAATGCGCTGAAGTATTCACGCAAAGAGGAGGCCGTGCAGATCCGGGTCGAGCTGGTGGTGGAGGCGGGACATGTCGTGTTGTCGGTGCAGGACCAGGGGGTGGGCATGTCGCCGGATGAGGTGCGGCGCATCCTGAAGCCTTATGTGCGCGGCAGAAATGCGGGGCGTCAGAATGCGCGCGGGATCGGCCTCGGGCTGGCATTGTGTCAGCATGTCGTGCAGGCCCATGGCGGCCGCATTCAAATTCAAAGTGAGCCGGGGAAAGGGTCTAAATTTTGCATCCTCTTACCGGGTTGAAAAGGGTTTTCCGGAGCCTGAATACTGCGAAAGGAGCTTATGAAGCGACAACAGTCACTGTTGATCATTGAGGATGACGAGTCGTTGATGCTGGGGCTGGAAGAAAACCTCAACGTGGCGGGCTATCGTGTGCTTACCGCCTCCAACGGGGCCGCCGGGTTGAAGCTCGCCATTGACCGGAAGCCCGACCTGATTTTGCTCGACCTCAACCTCCCGGATCTGGGGGGGTATGAGATCTGCAAGCGACTGAGGGAGCAGCGTCATCCGGCGTCGATCATCATGTTGACCGCCCGGAAGGAGGAGGCGGATAAATTACGCGGGTTTGAGCTGGGGGCGGATGATTATGTGACGAAGCCCTTCAGCGTCAAAGAACTACTGGCGCGGGTGAATGCCATTTTGATGCGTTCCGAGCGCAAGGTCGAAAAAGGAGCCCAATTCCGGTTCGGCGAATATGTGCTGGATATGGATACCCGGACGATGAGCTGCAAGGGGAAGCCCGTCGAACTGACCCGTACGGAGTTCGACTTGCTGGCCTATATGCTCGCCAATGAAGGAAAATCGTTGTCTCGCGAGACATTGCTGCGGGATGTCTGGGGCACGGAGTATTACGGGACGCAGCGGTCGTTGGACACCTTTGTGGCCATGCTGCGCTCGAAAATCGAGAAAAAATCAAACGCGCCGCGTCACATTCTAACCGTACACGGCGTCGGGTATAAATTTTGCAGTGGCGGATGAGAAATAAGGGGGCTCATGATTTCTCTTAATCGTAATCATAATCTTAATCGTAATCTCGCTTTCATTTTTTTTATATTTTGCGGGCTCACCGCCTTTCCCGCCACCAATTCGACCCTCGCATTGCGCTATGCCCGGCTCTATGAGCAGGAACTGGCCGGGGAGCACGCGGGTTTGGTGGCGGGCTATCGGGCCCTTTTCTCCGACGCCCGGGAATCGGACAAAGAACTGGCGGAAAAAAGCCTCTACCGGATTGGCCTCTGTGAGAAAAAAGCGGGTCGGTTGGAGCAGGCCCGTTCGGTCTGGCGTGGCCTTGTGAACGACTTCCCTCTAAGCGACCCGTTTGTCGCGTCTGCCCGTGAGGCGCTAAAGGCGTTGGAGTGGGAGATGGACCGGATCGTCATTTCGGGCAAAGTGGGCGTGTCTTCTGGGGTAACCGGCGTCCCGCCGGCAGGCAAGTGTCTCGTTTTCGCTGGTGAATGGGGAAGTGAACCTCCGGTGGTGACCGGGCTGGATGGTTCCTTCCGCATGGGGCGGCGGGCGGCAGGGCAGTTGCCGGATGGGCGAACCTATGGCCTGATTTACGCGGAAGAGGCGACCCGCGCCCTGGTAGGGGCGGATATCTGGCTGGGTTCCGCCGCCACGGGTCTCGTGGTGTCGCTGGCGGCACCAGTGACCCTGGTTGGCTGGGTCGTGGATCATGTGGGCATTCCCGTCTCTGACGCACGGATTCGCATCACGGGCTTTGTGACGTCGCCGGTTGCGGGGGGTGGTGCGGAGTTTGGCGGGGTGGCGCGAACGGCCTATTCCGTGCCGTTGCCACTGGACCGACTTCTCCCACCGGTTTTTTCCGGCACGAACGGGGTCTTTACAGTTCAGGGACTTCCCGCCGGGTTGCGTTATGAACTCACTCCGGAGACGGCGAACTATCGGGTGATCTTAAAGGGCAATGTCGAGGATTTTCAGGGGGGCAAGGGTGCGGCCCTGGGGCCCGCCAAGAACCTGACAACCCAGTCGCTGAGCAATGTGCTTGCTTCTGTCACCTGGCTGAGAGGTAATCTGGAGACAGGGGCCGGGTTTAGCTGGGGTGATGTGCAGGGGCGAACGGTGGTTTTTCACTTTGGCTCCGCGTATGGGGAGGCCTCGTTACGGGCCCAGTATCCCGACGAGGGGGGGGCCTTGTCCCGTCTGATGGAGTTATTCGGGCATCAGGGGGTCTTATGCCTTTGGGTATTACCGGAAGGTGAAGCCAGGGGCGAGGCGGCCCAGCTGGCACTGGGGCTCTATCCGGAAATACCTGTCGGCAGCGGGCCGTGGGTAGCAGGATATGAGCCCTGGGTCGCAAGCAGTGGACAAGGCTGGAATGTGGTCCTGGGGCGGGAGGGCCATGTTCTGGCCGTCTGTTTGGATCAGCAGGTGTTACGGGCGGTAAAAAAGGCTTTGGAATAATCCGCTGACGGGTATGATGTCTTGCATTCCGAGGGGGACGGGTCTAATAAATAGAGAGTTGAGTGGGGCGCGTCAAGGGGAAGGGATGAGGGGATTAAACATGAAAAAAAATGGGTTTATCGGAGTGTCGGTGGTGATGTTGGCCATGGCGGCGTTAATATGGACGGGGTGCGAGAGCGCGGAGGGCACGTCGGGGATCGGGGTCTCGCCTGGCTCGGTGACTCTTGGAGGAACGTCAAGCAACGGATTTACGCAAGTCTTTTCAGCCCAGACGAGCGGGAATCTGGCGCTCCCGCTGGTATGGCGCGTCTCGAATGCTGAACTGGGTGCCCTGGTCAGTATTTCGGGCAGTAATGCGACCTACAGGGCCAATGAAGGACGACACGGCGACAATGTGATTACGGTCACCGATCAGTATGGGAATGACGGGTCTGCGATTGTGATGCAGCCGTAATAATCATGACGTGTGCCTTTCAGTTGCGCCGTTTTTCTAAGGGTGGTAGCATCCCCTTCACATGAGTGGGTGAGGATAGCCTATGAGTAATAATCGCAATACGATTCAAGTCCTGTGCCTCGGCGTCCTGGCCTGGCTGGCGGTGGCGGCCCTGACTCCCGCCGGGGCCGCTGTGATTACCCTTAAAATCCGTGCGATCAATCCCTCCCAGTCCGAAAAGCAGAAAGTAGTCGCCACAGCCCTTCTGCCTAATCCCATCAGACCGGAGGAAGTGGTCAATACCGAGGGATTTGCGTTTGAGTATGATGTCGCCGGAAAATCCTATCGCATCAAAAAAGAAGTGGAGTTGAATCCCGGCGAGACCCGGACTTTTGAGGTGGCTCTCAAGGATGTCTGGATCATTCCGGAAGAGGATATACAGACGTTGACGCAGCATGCCTCGAAACTGAACGGGGCGCTGAAAGCCACCGATAAGGAAGAGACCGCGGGTCGCCTCCAGAAGGTGATTGACGAAGGGCTTAAAGGGGTGGCGACCCGTCAGGCGGCTCATGCGGTGGGGGCGGTCAAGCCGCTCGATCATATCCGCGCCTACGAGGCGAATGTCGAGGCCGTCAGGCGCATCCGCAAGGATGTGGGGTTGCTGGAAAATCTGGTGATGGCGGCGGGTAAGGATCCGGAAGTGATTCTCGGGGCGACGAAGAGTGCCCCTGTGGTGGACCGGGAGCTGAACGAGGCGACGAATGCCGTGGCGGTCCTGCATATCAAGATCACCAACACCTCCCCGACTGAGAAGCGCAAGATTCCCGTGCGTCATGAATTTCCCGCTGAAGTGCGGCCGACGGATATCCTTGATGCGGGCGGCCTGCAGGTGGGTGTGGACCCTGTAAAGAATGTCTGTTACGCCTATTTGCTCGAACCCCTGGAGCTTGAACCCAAGGCGGAACGCGTCTTCGATGTAAAAATCAAGAACCCCTGGGCCTTGCCGGCCGGGAAGTTGCCGCGGCTGGAGTCCCGTATTAAAACCATTCTTGATATCACGCGGGAAATGGATTCGTATAAAGCCGTGGCGTTTCAGGCGCAGGCGGTATTAAAAGAGCTCGAAGAGGTGGCCGGGCGGAAAGCCCCTGACGGGGTGAACGATCAATATGTGGCCTTTGCCCGGCGGCAGGTGGCGGATGTGCAGGCTATTGAGAGTCGCATTCAGCGGCTGGAGGAGTTCTTCCAGCCGAGTGAAAAGGCCATTAAGGCCGGGATCCCCATGATGGATGTCCCGCGCCCCGATAAGCGCACAACGTGGATCATCATCTATATTATCCTCGGGTTTCTCGGGATCTTCAGCCTGTTGTTCTTCCTGCGCTGGTTTGGCAAGGGGAAGTCTGAAAAAGTGGATCAGGGCGGGGAGTAGCAGTCAGCAGGTTTTAACATTATGGCGATCGCATTTAAAATTTCCCCCCTCCAGATGAAAGAGTACGGGGTTGTTTCGGAAATCAAGCAGGGCATTGCCCACGTGACAGGCCTGACGAACTGCATGAACGGGCAGTTGGTGCACTTCGATGGCGGAAGCCAGGGGACGATTGTCGGCTTTGACAATGGCTATGAGCTGGTCATGATTGTGAAGGAGGGGGCCAAGCTCAAGCCCGGTGACAAGCTCTACTCCACGATTGAGTCCTGCACCGTGCCGGTGGGCGAGCAATTCCTTGGCCGGATGGTCAATGGCCTGGGCGAGCCGATAGATGGCCTGGGTCCCATTAAGGCAGACCGGCGGCAGCCGATTTTCAATCAATCGCCCAGTGTGTTGGAGCGCACTCCCCTGAAGGAATCGCTGGAGACTGGCGTCAAGATCCTGGACATGATGAATCCGGTGGGCAAAGGCCAGCGTCAGTTGATCCTGGGCGACCGGGTTACGGGGAAAACCACGATTGCCACCGATGCCATTCTCAACCAGCGCGGCAAGGGCGTCATTTGCATCTATTGCTGCATCGGCAAGGCCGAGGCATCGCTGAACAAGGTGCTGGAACTTTTCCGCGAGAATGACGTCATGAGCTATGGCATCATTGTGTCGGCCACGGCGGCCTCTGCCGTAGGCCAGCAATATCTCGCCCCTTATGTGGCGGCCAGTCTGGGCGAATATTTCATGGAGAAGGGGCGCGATGTCTTTGTGGTGTTTGATGACCTGACCAAGCACGCCTGGGTCTACCGCCAGATGTCGTTGCTGCTGGAGCGGTCGCCCGGGCGTGACGCCTATCCCGGCGATATCTTCTATCTGCACTCCCAGCTCGTCGAACGGGCCGGCAAACTGCGTCCGGAGCGGGGTTCCGGCTCCATGACTTTTTTCCCCATTGTTGAAACGGTGCAAGGGGATGTGACGGGGTATATTCCCACCAATATCATCTCCATGACCGACGGTCAGATTTATGTCAGTACCCCGCTCTTTACGGAGGGCTTCAAGCCCGCCATTGACATCGGGTTGTCCGTTTCCCGTATCGGGAGCAAAGTCCAATGGCCCGCGATGCGGAAACTGGCCGGGATTTTGCGGCTGGAATATATCCAATACAAGGAGCTTGAGAAGCTGACCCGGATCAAGGCCGGGGTCTCGGCGGCGGTTGAGAAGCGCCTTCAAAAGGGGAAAGTGGTGGCGGAGATTCTCAAGCAGGACAAAAATGCGCCCGTTGCGGTTGAGGACCAGATCATTATTCTCTATGCGCTGGCCAACGGGTTTATGGAGGAGCTCAAGCCCGATCAGGTGGGCGAATATCAGGCAGGATTGCTGGCCAGCATCAAGGCCAATAAGCCGGAATTGATTCAAGCGTTGGTTCTTAAAAAAGATCTCACCGAAGAGATTAAGGAGGGACTCCATGAGCAGCTCACCGCGTATGGTAGTCGCGCCGTTTAAGATTAAGATTTCAGAAACGGGCATCATCAAGGACATTAAGAAAATGATTGTCCGGATCACCGGCCTGCCCTCATGTCTGAATGGGCAGCTTGTCGATTTCGGGGAGGGCAACAAGGGCATCATCATGGGGTATGACCAGGAGGATGTGCTGGCGCTTTTGCTGGGAAGTGATGCCGGCGTGCGGCTGGGGCAGTCGGTGGCCGGAAGTAGCGAGCCCTTCACGATTCCCGTGGGCGAGGCGATGGTCGGACGGATGGTGGATGCGATGGGGGCGCCCTGCGATGGGCGTGGCGAGGTGGTATGCGAGGCCCGCCGTTCGGTGTTCTCGCCTTCACCCATGATCACGGAGCGAGCGCCGGTTGAAGATTTCCTGCATACGGGAACGCGGATCATTGATGCCATGGTGCCTGTGGGGAAAGGACAGCGACAGCTGATCATGGGCGATCGCATGACCGGGAAAACCACCATTGCGACCGATGCCATTCTCAGCCAGCGCGGCCGGGACGTGGTCTGTATTTATTGTTGCATCGGGAAAGCCCTGGTCTCCCTTGAAAAAGTGCTGACGGTGTTGTCCGAGAAGGAGGCGCTCCCCTACACGGTGATTGTGGCGGCCACGGATAGTGCCACGGCCGGGGAGCAATACATCGTTCCCTTTACCGCTGCCACCATCGGGGATTATCTGATGCGGCAAGGCAGGGATGTGCTGGTGGTGTTTGATGACCTTACGAAGCATGCCTGGGCCTACCGCCAGATTTCCCTGCTGCTCGAGCGCCCCCCGGGGCGGGAGGCCTATCCCGGCGATATTTTCTATGTGCAGACCCAGTTGATGGAGCGGGCCGGCCGGTTGAATCCGGAGAGTGGCGGGGGCTCCATGACGTTTCTGGGGCTCGCGGATACACTCCAGGGCGATTTGACCGGTTATATTCCCTCCAATCTGATTTCCATTTGTGACGGGTTGGTGAGTCTCAACACCAGTATGTTCGGTGAAGGAACCCGGCCGGCCCTTGATCTCAAGCTGTCGCTGTCCATTGTGGGCGGACGCGCCCAGCCCTTGATCCTGCGGGAGTTGAGCGGCGGGCTCCGGAGGGATTATCTGGAGTACATCGAGGTGGCCCGTCTGAGCAAGTTGCAGTCAGGCATGTCCAAGGAGGCTGAACGGGTGATGAAACGGGGGCGGGTCATGATGGCGATCTTCCTTCAGCCGCAATATCAGCCGGCCACCTTGTTCCATGAGGTGTTGTTGTTGTATGGCTTGCGATTGGGCGTCCTCGAAGAGTTGGACCCCCTTGAATGGCCGCGGTTCCGGGATGGAATTGAGGCGTTTGCGAGGAGTCATGACCCGGAACTTGATCATGCCATTCAATCGGTACCGCGTTTGACGCCGGAGGTTGAGCGGCGGTTGACCGCGGTGATTCATGCATTTATCGGGGCCGGGAGGTAGGCATGGCGGCGACCTTTTCGCTCAAGATATTAAATCCGAAACATGTGGTGTTTGAGGGGCAGGCGAGTAGTGTATTCCTGCCCGGTGATGCCGGGGAGTTCGAAATACTGGCCTATCATGTCCCGATTATCAGCCTTCTGAAGGAAGGGGATATTGTGGTGGACTGGAAGACCCGTATACCGATTAAAAGAGGTATGATACGATTCATGAATGAAGAATGCGTGGTTCTGCTGGAAGAGCGGAACCAGGCGAAGGCTGAAAAAAAGGCGGACGGGTAAGCGATGCGAAATTTTGTCATTTTCCTGGTTATTTTCCTGGTCGTACTGGGGCCTTCGGCGGTCATCGCCACCATTGGCTATGCCAGCATCCGCGCGTTGGGGCGCAACCCCTCGGCTGCCCAGAAAATCCTGCAGGCGATGATTATTTCACTGGTATTTGCCGAAGCGATCGCCGTGATTGCGCTGCTGGTGCTGTTTCAATTATTCGGGCGATAAAAATTGAGAAGGGTGGGAAAGGGGCCAATATGAAAATGATGGTGTATTTTATTATCGCGCAATTGGCGGTGTTTGCGATGTTGGTGTTCGGGCTGAAACGACTGCTGATGGGCAGTGTGCAGCAGGCGGCCGCGAAACTCCGGGAAGTGGAAGCGGATCTCGGACGGAAGGAAGAGGCGGTCCGCAAGCGTATTGAGGATAATGAGGCGGAATTCCGGC
>JBIKMI010000199.1:0-5333 GCA_044359285.1 Kiritimatiellia bacterium | reverse complement strand
TCGTTCCTTCAAGGTATCGGTGCGGTTTGAGCAGGACGGCTCCTTCGGGATTCTTCAGGGGGGCGGGATATCCCTGCGGGGGGAGCACCGTTTCGGGGTGCTGTGCATGCCGACCCCGGCCCGGGTGGATTACATCCGGAAAGATCTGGAAATCAAGGTGGGGGAGCGGGTGGTGACGTCGGGATTTGGCGGAGTGTTTCCTGTCGGCCTCACTGTGGGGCGCGTGGTGGGGATGCGGCTGGATGACGCCGGCTTGTATCAGGTGGCAGAGGTGGAGCCGGCGGCTGATCTGGCCCGGCTTCAGCGGGTGTTAGTGGTGACGGGACCGTGAGTGTATTTGAATGACAGCGGCGATCATGTTTTTTTTATTGCTGATGGGCGGGCTCTTGCAGAGCCTGATGCCGGCATCGGCCTTGTTGGGGCTCTCCAAGCCGCCCTTCCTGATGGCGGTCGCGCTCTATTATGCTTTGGCCCATCCGCGCGGGACGGCGGTGACTGTCGCGATTCTGGCCGGGATTATCCAGGACTCGATGAGTCTCTTGCCGGTGGGGTATTCCGCGCTTTGCTTTGTGGGCTTTGCAGTATTTCTGGCGGAGACACGGGAGAAATTCTTCGGGGATAGTTTGGTTACGGTGTCCTTTCTGGGGGCCAGTCTGGGTGCCCTGACGACGCTGGGGCTGTATTTGATGTTGAGTCTGAACTCCCTTGTCGAGTTCATTCCAGTGTGGTGGGTTGCCCTTAAAATGGGCGGTACCGCGCTCCTGGGGGCCGGGGTTGCCCCGCTGGTGTGGTGGTCGGCGGCCATGCTTGAACGCCATGTGGGCCTTACCTATATGGGGGAGCGGTGATATGACCACCGGGGAGACCACACTGTTGGAGTTGAAACGCATCCGGATGGTGATGATCATCATGCTCGGCCTCCTCCTTTTTCTAGCCGCCATGTTGTTTGACCTGCAGGTGTCCCGGCGGCCTGAGTTTGAGGCAAGCCTGCACAAGCAGAGTGTGCGGCGGGTTCGGCTCCCTGCGCCCCGCGGGCGGATCTTTGACCGCGATCAGGTGTGTCTGGCGGATAATCAGCCCTGCTATTGTCTGGCCTTTAATTTGGAAGATCTCCGCCAGCCCGGCCGCTGGAAGAACACGGTGGTTGAGGTACAGCGCCGGATGGGCGATATGAAAAAGCTGATGGGGCGGAAGGCCCTCATTTCGGAGGAGGAGATATGGAATCACATCCGGCGCCGGCTCCCGCTCCCGCTCGTGGCTTGGCGGAATCTGGATCCGGCCGCCTTGGCGCGCCTGGCGGAGTCGGCCGTGGATATGACGGGCGTTGAGATTTATGTGGAGCCCAACCGGGTATACCCGAAGGGGGAATTGGCGGCCCATCTCCTGGGTTATGTGGGAAAAACCGACTTCTCCGGGGCGGAGAAGTCGGGGTTCCAGTATTACCTGCCCGAGATGGATGGAAAAATGGGGCTGGAGCGGCAGTTCAATGAAGTGGTGTTGGGTGAACCCGGCGAGCAACTGGTGCGCATAGATGCCTCAGGCCTTAAACGGGCGGAGCGAACGGACAAAGAGTCCAAACCGGGGGCCAATCTGATACTCGCGATTGATTCCCGGATCCAAGGATTGGCGGAAGCGGCGATCCGGGATGTGCCCGGTGCCGTGGTGGTGTTGGATCCCCGCAATGGCGATGTGCTGGCCCTAGCCAGCTCTCCCACCTTCAATCCCAATCAACTGATGCCGTTTTTCCCGAAAGCGCTCTGGGATCAGCTCAATAACGATCCGGCCAAGCCGATGCTGAATAAGGCGGTGGCAGAGGTGTACGCGCCCGGCAGCATCTTCAAGCCGGTTACGGCGCTGGCGGCCCTGAATGCAGATGTTGTGGGGGCGAATACCAGCGTGGCCTGTCCGGGATACTTTATGATCGGGAACACGGTGATGAAATGTTGGAATCCCAGCGGACACGGGACGGTTGATTTGAGGCGGGGGATTGAACAATCCTGTAATACCTATTTCATCACCATCGGGCTGAAGTGCGGAAATGAGGCGATTTCCGATCTGGCCAAATTGTTCGGGCTGGGAGAGAAGACGGGGATCGGACTTGACCGGGAGGCTGCCGGAAATGTGCCCACACCGGAATGGAAGCAGAAATTCTGGCGCGATGACTGGCGAACTGGCGATACCTGCAATTTTTCGATTGGACAGGGCGCGCTGGCCGTCACGCCCCTGCAAATGGCGGTCATGACCGCTGCCCTGGCAAATGGCGGGGATGTGTTCCGGCCACGGCTGGTATTGGGCTTGAGGGATGGGGCCGGGAATACGCTGACCAATTATCCGGCGACACGGGTGCGCCATCTCCCGCTTTCCCCGGCGACCCTGCAGCTGGTGCGCCAGGGCATGCATGATGTCGTCATGGCGCCCACCGGCACTGGCAAGCGGGCCGGCATTCCCGGCATCGAAATGGCGGGAAAGACGGGGACGGCCGAATATGGCGAGAAGGCGGATCGCAAGAAGCACGGGTGGATGATCCTGTTTGCTCCCTATGAGCAACCGCGTTATGCCGTCGCCATGGTGGTGGATGATGCCGTGTCGGGGGGCTTTACGGTGGGACCGCGGCTGCATGAGCTCATGATGGGGATTTTCAAGGTGCCGGAAGGTCGGCGGGAGGTGGATGGGTGAGGGCACTCGGGCAACACCTTCTCTTGCTGCGCCGGATGAACTGGGTCATGCTCCTGATGATTCTTGGATTGATCGCGGTCGGTGTCTGTTTCATCTACAGTGCAACCTTGATGCGTGAGGATGCCACCGTGGATTTGTATGCCAAACAGATCAAGTGGGCACTGGCGGGGCTGATATGCTACTTTGGGGTGACGCTGTTCGATTATCGGCGGTTGCGTGATGTCTCGTGGCTTTTTTATGCGGTCGCCGTCGTGCTGCTGGTGGCGGTGCTGTTTTTTGGAACTCGCATTTACGGGGCCAGGCGCTGGCTGATGTTCATGGGGATTGGGGTGCAGCCGTCCGAGATTGGCAAGCTCGCCGTGATCGCCCTGAGCGCCTGTCTGTTGAGTCCGGCCGCTGAGAAGTTCGGCCAGGCTCCACCGCTGTGGCGGCTGTTCCTGTTGGCGGGGATTCCCATGGTGCTGGTCATGAAGGAGCCTGATCTGGGAAGTGCGCTGGTGTATTTGCCTGTGGTGGCGGCGATGGTGTTTGTGGCGGGCGCCCGCATCAAGCCGCTAGTGATCATGGGGGTGAGTGGCGTGGTGGCGGTGCTGCTGATATTGGCGGCGGTGGCCTTGCCTGAGAAAATGGGAATGACGCCTGAACATCAGGATAAGTTCTTCAGCGCCATCCGGTTAAGCGACTATCAGCGTAACCGGATTGAGGTGTTCCTGCAGCCTGGTAAGGATCCGATGGGGACAGGGTGGAATAAGCGCCAGTCGGAAATCGCCGTGGGATCGGGTGGTCTTACGGGAAAGGGATACCTGGGGGGGGCGCAGAATATCCTCGGGTTTCTGCCGCGGACGGTGGCGCCCACGGATTTTATTTTTTCCGTTATTACGGAGGAGCTTGGGTTTGTCGGGGCGGTGGGAGTGCTGGTGCTCTACGGGGGCTTGGTGCTCTGCGGTTTATACACGGCCATGGTGGCGCGTGATAAGATGGGGCGGGTGTTGTGCGTGGGTATTGTCATGATGGTATTCGCGCATGCATTTATAAATATGGCGATGACCATCGGGGTGTTGCCGGTGGTAGGGATTCCCCTGCCGCTGGTCAGCTATGGTGGAACATTTATGGTGATTACTCTGCTTGCTTTAGGTTTGATACAAAGTGTGTATGTGCGACGGCCTGGAATATGACCGTTGTCAGGAAAGGATGTGCTGAATGTTCGGGTTTAGATTTGGAAAAAAGAGTTTTAAACGTGAAATTGTGATTAATGCCGAGAGTCTTGAGACTCGCGTGGCGGTGCTGGAGAACGGGAAACTGGAGGAGTTCCAGGTGGAGCACCCCAGCGAGGAGCGGATTGTAGGGGGTATCTACAAGGGGGTAATCAAAAACCTTGAAGATGGACTGCAAGCGGCGTTTGTGGATATCGGGCTCAAGAAAAATGCTTTTCTTCATTATTGGGATATGATCCCAGAGGATGCCGCCCGGCTGGAGGCGGCGGAAGATATCACCATCCGCAACATCACCAAGAAAAAGCGGCATACGAGTGCCGAGATCGCGCGAATGTTCCCGATCGGATCGGAAATCGTTGTTCAAGTCACCAAGGGGCCGATCAGTACCAAAGGCCCGCGCGTGACCGCCAACCTGAGTATTCCGGGGCGATATCTGGTGATGATGCCCGGGAGCAATCTGAAGGGGGTTTCCCGCAAGATTGAAGACGAGAAAGAGCGGCAGCGCCTCAAGAAGGTACTGGCACGCCTACCCTCGCCGGAGGGGGTCGGGATGATTATCCGCACGGCGGGAATGGGCGCCCAACAGCGCAGTTTTGTCCGCGACATGCGGGCCATGGTGGATGTGTGGGGCGAGATCAGCCGCGGCATCAAGGAGACGCCTGCGCCCTGCTGCCTGTACGAAGAATTGGATCTGGTGGAGCGCGTGGTGCGGGATTGGTTGACAGAGGATATCGACCGCATCGTGGTGGATGATCCGGTCAAGGTGGAGAAGATCAAGGATCTTGCATCGAAAATTTCACGCCGGGTCCGCTCCCGCATCCAGCAATACGAAGGGGCGGCGCCGATTTTTGATCATTTCAATATCGAGCGTCAGTTGGAGAACGCCTTTGCCCGCAAGGTCATGCTGAAGTCCGGCGGTTACATTATCTTTGAGGAAACCGAGGCCTTGATTTCGGTGGACGTGAATACGGGCCGCCACAAGGGCGCTCAGACTCAGGAGGATGTGATCTTTGAAGTCAACACCGAGGCGGCCGAAGAGGTGGCGCGCCAGCTCAGGCTGCGTAATGTCGGGGGTCTGATTGTGGTCGACTTCATCGACATGAAGCAGAAGAAGAACCGGAATGCCGTGTACAAGACGATCAAGGATGCCCTGCATCGCGACAAGGCGAAAACCAATGTCCTGCAGATTTCCCATCTGGGCTTGCTGGAGATGACCCGGCAGCGCGTGGATGAGGGGGTCCTTTCCTCGATGTTTGTGGATTGCCCCTACTGCAAAGGCAGGGGTAGCGTCAAGTCCCCCCTCTCCATGAGCGTGGAGATACAACGCCAGATCGTGGCACAGATGCGACGGTTTAAAGATGACGGGCAGAACCGGAAGCTCCAGATTGTGGTCCATCCCACGGTGCTGGAACGGCTCCGCAAGGAGGATGAGGCCATTCTGGT
>JBIKMI010000002.1:0-33201 GCA_044359285.1 Kiritimatiellia bacterium | reverse complement strand
TTGAGTTTCCGGGCAGATCCCGTACGGCATGTGGAGGATTTTGATATCCGGAATGCGGAAAGTGGCGAAATGTACTTCACAACGATTACCCGGCCCGCTGAGGCGAGACCAGGGCAGGGATGAGGGATCGGCCGGGTTGAAATTTAAAATAATCAAAAAAGATAATTATCCTGTTGACAGAAATCCGGCATATGGTAACTTTTGCGGTCTGTTTTTGGGTGGATGAGTCCATAAGTTGCGCGTGAAGAACGTGGCAGGGAGCGAATTTCCCGTTGTCGGATTTGATGAAGGCAACAGGAACTCGTCTTTTTGTGTTTGTCGGTAGCTAAAAGGGAATGATCGCGAGGCCCCCGTAGCTCAGTTGGTAGAGCACGTCCTTGGTAAGGACGAGGTCAGCGGTTCGATCCCGCTCGTGGGCTCCATGATTTTGGTATGGCCGGAATGGCTGGTCAAAGTGGAACTGAAAAAGAGAATAAATTAGGAGTACGACTATGGCGAAAGAAACATTTAGCAGAACCAAGCCGCATGTGAATGTGGGTACGATCGGGCACGTTGACCATGGTAAGACCACCCTAACGGCGGCCCTTACCTATGTGCAGTCCCTGCGCGGGTTGAGCACGTATATCAAGTATGATCAGGTTGCCAAGGCCTCGGAATCCCAGGGCCGGCGCGATCCCACCAAAATTCTGACCATTGCGACCTCGCACGTGGAGTACAGTTCAGAGGCCCGGCATTATGCCCATGTTGACTGCCCGGGGCATGCTGACTATGTCAAGAACATGATCACGGGTGCGGCGCAGATGGATGGCGCCATTCTGGTGGTCAGCGCCTCGGATGGTCCGATGCCCCAGACTCGCGAGCACATTCTGCTTGCCCGTCAGGTCGGCGTGCCGAAGGTTGTCGTCTTCCTGAACAAGGTTGATACCGTGGATGATCCCGAGCTGCTGGATCTGGTTGAGCTCGAAATCCGCGAATTGCTGAGCAAGTACGACTATCCCGGTGACGATACCCCGATTATTCGCGGGAGCGCTCTGGGCGCCATCAAGGCAACCACGGCGGATGATCCCGGCTGCAATTGCATCAAGGAATTGATGAATGCGCTGGATACCTTTATTCCGGAACCCGTGCGTGTGATCGATCAGGCGTTTCTGCTTTCGATTGAAGATGTGTTCTCGATCGAAGGTCGTGGCACCGTGGTGACCGGCCGTATCGAGCGTGGCATTATCAAGGTCGGTGAGGATGTCGAGATCGTCGGGTTGAAGCCGACGGTGAAGACGACCGTCACCGGTGTGGAGATGTTCCGCAAGCTGTTGGATCAGGGTCAGGCTGGCGATAACGTCGGTTGCCTGTTGCGCAGCACCAAGAAGGAAGATGTTGAGCGCGGCCAGGTGTTGGCCAAGCCGGGTTCGATCACGCCCCATACGACATTCAAGTGTGAAGTGTACGTGCTGAGCAAGGAAGAAGGGGGTCGTCATACGCCGTTCTTCAAGGGCTATCGTCCTCAGTTCTACTTCCGGACAACGGATGTGACGGGCGACATCACGCTGCCTGACGGCGTGGAAATGGTGATGCCTGGTGACAATATCAGCATGACGGTGACGCTGATTGCCCCGATCGCCATGGAGAAGTCCATGCGTTTCGCCATCCGTGAGGGTGGGCGTACGGTGGGTGCCGGTACCGTGTCTGAAATTCTGCAATAAATAATCGTCCGGCTCTGGTCGGACAATAGTGGTCGGGCGGTTCGCCGCCCGTGCCCATAAGGATGGTTTGAAATGCCGAGGGAACTGGTCACTCTCGCTTGTACCGAGTGCAAGCGGCGGAATTATACAACTACGAAAAACAAACGGCTTACTCCGGATCGTATGGAGATTAAGAAGTTTTGTCGTTTCGAGAAGAAGCATACGGTGCATAAGGAAACCCGGTAAGGGTTAGCCTGATACAGGCCAGTAGCTCAATTGGCAGAGCGCCGGTCTCCAAAACCGGAGGTTGGGGGTTCGATGCCCTCCTGGCCTGCCAAATCAGTGCGGAGTAATCTTGTGAGTAAAATTGCCGACAGCTTTCAGAAGACAAAGTTTTTTCTTGCCGACGTGAAGAATGAACTTCTTAAGTCAACCTGGCCTACACGCGGGGAGTTGATTGAGTCCACCGTGGTGGTGATCGTGTCGGTGGTATTGTTTGCGGTGTTCGTAGGTTTGTGTGATCTGGTGTTGGGGCAGGCAATCGGCTTGCTGGCGCATCGTTAACTTTATAGCAAGTCCGGGGTTTTCATGAGTGAAAAACAATGGTTTGTTCTGCATACGTTGACTGGCCAGGAGGCGAAGGTCAAGGAAAGCATTGAGCGCCGCCTGGACAAGGAAGAGATGCGCAGTTATGTGGATCAGGTCCTGATCCCAACGGAAAAAGTGTCTGAGACCAAAAAAGGCGTCAAAAGTGTCGTCACCCGCAAATTCTTTCCGGGATACGTGCTGGTGAGCATGTCCCTGTATGGGGATGATCGCAAGGTGATTGAGACTGTTTGGTACTTTATCCGGGAAACTCCCGGGGTGATCGGATTTGTGGGTGGAGATCGGCCGGCGCCTCTACGACCTGACGAAGTGGAGCGGCTGTTGTTCCAGGTGGAAGAGAAAAAGGAGAAGGTCAAGCCAAAAGTGATTTATGACATCGGCGAAACGGTCAAAATTACAGATGGCCCCTTCATGAATTTCACAGGGACAGTGGACGAGGTGGATGCGGATCGCGGGAAGCTTAAAGTGTCGGTTGCGATTTTTGGTCGCACGGCCCCCGTGGAATTGGAGTACTGGCAGGTTGAGCGGCAGTAACCCTACGGTTTGGCGGGATGTCCGCGAATCAGTTGTTGAGGAATAGATATGGCAAAGAAAGTAACAGGAAAGATCAAGCTGCAGATTCCCGCCGGGCAGGCGAATCCGGCGCCCCCCGTTGGGCCGGCACTCGGCCAGCACGGGGTGAATATCATGCAGTTTTGCAAAGAGTTTAACGCGGCCACGCAGAATAGCGCGGGCTTGGTGATCCCGGTCATTATAACCGTGTACCAGGATCGCTCATTCACGTTTATCACGAAGAGCCCGCCCGCCTCATCTTTGTTGAAGCGGTCGGCGGGATTGGCCAAGGGATCAGCCCAGCCGAACCGCGATAAAGTTGGCAAGGTGACGCCCCAGCAGGTGCTGGAAATTGCGCGCCAGAAGATGAACGATCTGAATGCGACAGACGAAAACCACGCCGCCCGCATGATTGAGGGGACGGCTCGCAGCATGGGAATCGAGGTAATTCGTTAGCCATGGCGACGCACGGTAAAAAATATCGTAAGGTAGCCGAAAAGACCGAAGACAAGGTTTACTCCGTGTCCGAGGCAATCGACTTTCTGAAGGCAAATAAAATTGCCAAATTTGATGAAACCGCCGAACTTGCGATTCGGCTTGGTGTTGACACCAAGAAGACGGATCAGACCGTCCGGGGCACTGTAGCGCTTCCGCATGGAACCGGCAAGACGGTCCGTGTGGCCGTGTTTGCGGCAGGAGCCGCAGCAGATGCCGCCCGGGAAGCCGGTGCCGAATTCGTTGGTAACGAGGATCTGATTGAGAAGGTCAAGGGTGGCTGGGTGGATTTTGATATCGCCATTGCCACGCCGGAGGCCATGAAGGAAGTTCGCAAGCTGGGCAAGGTATTGGGTCCCCGTGGCCTGATGCCCAACCCGAAGACGGGAACCGTTTCGGATGATACCGCAGCGGCGGTCCGTGAAAGCAAGGCGGGTCGTGTGGAGTATCGGATGGATCGCAACGGCAATGTGCAGGTCCCCTTCGGGAAGCTGTCGTTTGAGGCCTCCAAGCTTCAGGACAATGTCAATGCGGTGATCGTGGCGGTGGCGTCCGCACGCCCGGCGGCAACCAAGGGTGTTTTTATTAAACGGTGTACGCTCAGTTCCACGATGGGGGTTGGCCTCCGTGTGGACGTGCGCGAGTAACGAAAAGGTTGGGTTCAATGAGACCAGAAAAACAATCCATTCTAGGGGAATTAACTTCCCAGGTGAACGATTCAACCTTTGTCTTTGTTGCGGAATACCGTGGCATGAAGGTGGAACAGTTCTCGGACCTCCGGCGGAAGCTTGGTAAAACGGGCGCGCGCATGCAGGTGGTGAAGAACCGGTTCCTGCGCCTGATTACGAAGGACAAAGGATGGCAGGATCTGGACGTGTCGCTGAAGGGCCAGTCGGCTATCGTGACGGGTTCGGACCCGGTGCAGGCGGCCAAGGCGATCAAGCTGTTCAGCACGACGTGCGGAATGCCGGTAGTTAAGGCGGGGGTCATGGGGAATGTTATTTTGACATCCTCTCAGATTGATGCCCTGGCTGATCTGCCGCCTCGCGAGGTGCTGTTGGCTCAGTTGGTGGGTACTGTGGCGGCTCCGCTTACGCGTCTGGTTGGCGTGTTGAAGCAAAAGGTGTCCTCCATCGTATACGTATTGAAGGCGGTTGAAGACAAAAAGAACGCAACGAAGTGACGTTAATGTGTAGTTGATTAGCAAGGGAGATATACCATGTCTGAAGAAATCAAGTTAGATGCGAAAATGGAAGAGATTGTCAAAGCTGTTGAAAACATGACCGTTCTGGAGCTTTCTCAGCTCGTTAAGGGTCTGGAACAACGTTTGGGCGTGACGGCGTCAGCCCCGATGGGAATGATGGCGGCAGCGCCTGCGGGTGCTCCGGCGGCCGTTGCTGAGAAGACCGAATTCAATGTTATCCTTGCCTCGGCCGGTAGCAACAAAATCGGCGTCATCAAGGAAATCCGTGGCATTACCGGGCTGGGCCTGAAGGAATCCAAGGACCTGGTCGAAGGCGCACCGAAAACCGTCAAGGAGGGCATTTCCAAGGACGAGGCAGCCAAGATCAAGGAAGCCTTGGAGAAGGCTGGCGCGACCGTCGAAGTCAAGTAACCTGATTTCTGGGTGGTGTGTTACGGCGGGCGGTCGTATGGCCGCGGTGTTGGCGTGCTGGAAACCCGGTGCAACAGGTGCTGGATATGGTTGAGAGAACGAACTTTGGAAAACTGGTTGAGGTAATCGAGCCGCCTAATCTGATTGAAATTCAGACGGCGTCATATAAGGATTTCCTTCAGCTTGACATTGCTCCTGGTGCCCGCAAGCCCATGGGGCTGCAGGTGGTATTCAAGGAAGTCTTTCCCATTGAAAGCTATGATGGGCGTTATGCACTCGATTTCGTGAAGTATGAGTTTACCTTGCCCGAGGATGACCCTTACGAAACGCTACGCGAAGGGCAGACTTTTGCCGGGACGTTACATGTGACGTTTCGGTTGAAGGATGGCGAGGAAATTCGCGAAGAGACCGTTTATATGGGCGAAATCCCGCTTATGACCAAGCAGGGTGCGTTCGTGATTAACGGGGCCGAGCGCGTGATTGTCAGCCAGTTGCATCGTTCTCCCGGTATCTGTTTCGAGCAGTCTGTTCACTCTAGCGGCAATATGCTGTACTCTTTCCGCATCATTCCTGATCGCGGATCATGGGTTGAAGTGCAGTTTGATGCCTCCGACCTGTTGTGGATCTATATGGATCGACGGCATCGTCGCAGGAAGTTCCTTGCGGTGACGTTCTTGCGGGCGTTGGGCTACGGGTCTGATGACGATCTGTTGTCGCTCTTTTATACGTTCCGGAAGGTGAAGATGAGTGAATCCAGTTCTGCCGAGAAACTGGTGAATCTGGTCTTCCGCGAAGATGTGATTGATGTCGACTCTCAGACCGTTCTAGCGCGGCGCTATGAACCCTTGTCTGAAAACGTCCTGGCCCAGATGAAGGCGGCCGGGTTCAAGGATGTCGAGGTGGTCGACGTTTCATGGGATGCCGGCATCATGCTGAAGAGCATCAAGGAAGACCCGACGCATTCGATGGATGACGCCCTGAAGGACATCTACTTGCGGTTACGTCCTGGGGACCCTGCGACGGTCTCGAACGCCCGCCAATTGTTGAAGCGGTTGTTCTTTGATGTCCGACGATATGATCTCGGACGGGTCGGACGCTATAAGATCAATCAGAAATTGGATGGCGAAATCAACGATGCCATCGGACTGATTGAGGCAATCATGGCCCGCAAGGATGCCAAGGAAAAGGATGCCTTTATCACTGTCACTGATGAGGAGCGTCTGCGCACCTTGAATCCGGACGGCAGCGACTTGATCGCGGCCATCCGTTATTTGATCAGTATCCGGAATGGGCAGGGGATGGTGGATGATATCGATCATCTGGGAAGCCGTCGTTTGCGAACCATCGGGGAATTGATCGAAAACCAGTGCCGTGTGGGTCTGGCCCGCGCGGAACGTCTGGTTCGTGAACGCATGACATTGTTTGATCCCAATACGGGGACATTGACGCCTCAGCGTCTGGTGAATCCAAAAACCTTGTCCGCCGTGGTCAAGGATTTCTTTGGGCGCAGCCAGTTGAGCCAGTTTATGGATCAGACCAACCCGTTGTCGGAACTCGCTCATAAACGTCGCCTCAGCGCCTTGGGTCCGGGTGGGTTGAGCCGTGAGCGCGCCGGGTTTGAAGTCCGCGACGTTCATAGCAGTCATTATGGGCGTATCTGTCCGATTGAAACGCCGGAAGGTCCGAATATCGGTCTGATTTCATCTTTGGGAATTTACGCCAGAGTCAATGAATACGGCTTTATCGAGACGCCTTACCGCAAAGTGAACAACGGGACGGTCTCCGATGAGGTGGAATATCTCAGCGCTGATCGCGAGGAGAAATTCATCATTGCCCAGGCGAATACGCCATTGGATGCGAAGAGCCGGATGTCCCGTGAGGCGATTGCGGTTCGACACAGGGGTGAATTCCTTGAAGTGCCAAAGGATAAGGTCGACTTCATGGATGTCTCTCCCAAGCAGGTCGTCTCTGTTGCGGCCGGATTGATTCCGTTTTTGGAGCATGATGATGCCAACCGGGCCTTGATGGGCTCGAACATGATGCGGCAGGCGGTTCCCCTGATGGAGACCGAACGCCCGTTTGTGGCGACTGGGCTTGAAAATCGCATAGCCCGTGACTCGGGTGTTCTTGCATTAGCCGAAGAGGCGGGTGTGGTGACGTACGTTTCTGCGAATAAAATTGTGGTCACGGGCGATAAGGCCGGCAAGAAAAAGGATGCGGAACGTACATATGTCTTGAACAAGTTCATGCGCTCTAACGCCGGAACCTGTGTCAATCAGCGGCCGGTAGTGCGTGTCGGGCAGAAGGTCAGGATGGGAGATGTCCTGGCGGATGGGCCTGCCACGCGTGACGGTGAACTTTCCATTGGGCGGAATGTGTTGGTCGGATTTATGCCCTGGTGCGGGTATAACTTCGAAGATGCGATTCTGATCAGTGAACGCGTTGTCCGTGACGATGTGTTCACCTCTGTTCATATTCAGGAATTTGAAGTGGGCGCCCGTGATACCAAGCTGGGGCCCGAGGAAATTACGCGGGATATTCCCAACGTCGGGGAAGAGGCGTTGCGCAATCTAGGTCCTGACGGCGTCATCCGCATCGGTGCGGAAGTGAAGCCCGATGATATTCTTGTCGGCAAGATCACGCCGAAGAGTGAGACCGAACTGGCTCCTGAAGAGCGCTTGCTCCGGGCTATTTTCGGCGAGAAGGCCGCCGATGTGCGGGACACCTCCTTGACCGTTCCCAGTGGTACCTACGGTATCGTGATGGACGTCAAGGTCTCTGCTCATAAGGATATTGCCCGCGAGAAGATGACGCCGACGGAACGCAAGCGTCAGGCGAAGAACGTGACGCAGGAGCAGGCCGGGAAGAAGCAGGAACTGATTGATCAGTTAACTGAGGCGCTCAGTAATATCCTTCTGGGTGAAAAGATCCCGCTGGATGTGGTGAATATCGATTCAGGCGAAATCATTATTCCTGCCAATCGCAAGATCACCAAAACGCTGCTTCGCAAGCTGGCCAATGAAAGCGCTCATATCGCGATCGAAAGCAGTCCGATCCAGATCAAAATTCAGGAAATTATTGCCGAGCATCAGCAGAAGTTTGTCGAGCTTGAGCATGAGTTCGTCAATGCCATTGACCGGCTTGAGAGCGGGGATGAGGTTGACCAGGGGATTATCAAGCAAGTCCGCGTTTATATCGCGAGCAAGAAGAAGTTGTCCGTGGGTGACAAGATGGCTGGACGGCATGGTAACAAGGGTGTCGTCGCCAGGATTTTGCCGGAAGCGGATATGCCTTTCCTGCCGGACGGAACGCCGGTGGATATCGTATTGAATCCCCTGGGTGTGCCCTCCCGTATGAATGTGGGGCAGGTTCTGGAAACCCATCTGGGGTGGGCCTGCAAGATCCTCGGGCTTTATGCGAGTACGCCGGTTTTTGATGGTATTTCCGAGAAGCGTATTCATGATTTGATGGATGATGCGAAACTTCCGTCGGACGGAAAGACCCAGCTATTTGATGGGCGAACGGGCGAGCCGTTTGATCAGCGTGTCGTTGTAGGCTATATCTACATGCTGAAGCTGCACCATCTGGTCAGCGACAAGATTCATGCCCGTGCCGTGGGACCCTATTCGCTTGTGACTCAGCAGCCGCTGGGTGGTAAGGCGCAATACGGTGGCCAGCGTCTCGGGGAAATGGAAGTGTGGGCGCTGGAAGCTTATGGGGCCGCTTATGCTCTGCAGGAATTGCTGACCGTCAAGAGTGATGATACCACCGGGCGGACACGAATTTACGAATCGATCGTAAAAGGTGAGAATGTACTTGAGGCGGACCGCCCTGAGTCGTTCAACGTCTTGATCAATGAGCTCAGGGCTATTGGTTTGGATGTCCGGGCTGAAGCGAAAGAAAAACGAGTTTAACGGAGGCGGCGGTAACGCTGAGTCACCTATGTCGGAACGTACCTTGACAAATTCTGCCGCCCGCGAGCGGCTTGGAGTGCCCCTGATGGAGGGGTTTGATTCCGTGAATATTTCCCTGGCCTCTCCGGACACTATCCGGGCGTGGAGCCATGGTGAGGTTAAAAATCCCGAGACGATTAATTACAGAACCTACAAGCCGGAAAAGGGCGGTTTGTTCTGTGAGCGTATTTTTGGTCCGACGCGGGATTGGGAATGCAGTTGCGGAAAGTATAAGCGCATCAAGCATAAGGGTGTGATTTGTGACCGGTGCGGTGTTGAAATCACCCAATCGAGGGTGCGACGCGAGCGGATGGGTCATATTGATCTGGCCGTGCCGGTTTCCCACATCTGGTTTTTCAAGTGTACCCCCAGCCGGCTTGGGCTGGTCCTGGACATGACTGCGCGTGCGCTGGAGCGGGTTTTGTATTACGAAGACTATGTCGTGATTGAGCCGGGCGACACGCCGTTGCAGGAAAAGCAACTGCTGAGCGAAATGGAATACCGTGAGGCTCAGGATAAATACGGCGATACGTTCGTTGCTAAGATTGGCGCCGAGGCTGTCCGTGATTTAATGAAGAAATTGGATCTCGAAAAGGCGATGGTCGAGCTCGATGCGCAGATGGAAACCACGCGCAGCAAGCAGATTCGCAAAAAGATTTCCAAGCGGATGAAAGTGCTTGAGGGCTTTTTGACCAGTAATGCACGCCCGGAATGGATGATTTTCGAAGTGATGCCAGTGATCCCTCCGGACTTGCGCCCGTTAGTGCCGCTTGAGGGCGGGCGCTTTGCCACTTCGGACCTGAATGATTTGTATCGGCGCGTCATCAATCGGAATAACCGGCTGAAAAACCTGCTGCAACTCAAGACGCCTGACGTGATCATCCGTAACGAAAAGCGGATGTTGCAGGAAGCCGTCGATGCGGTGATCGATAACGGCCGGCATGGGCGTGCGGTGACGGGGGCCGGCAATCGCCCGCTCAAGTCTTTGAGCGATATGCTGAAGGGCAAAGGGGGCCGGTTCCGCCAGAATTTGCTGGGCAAACGTGTGGATTATTCCGGGCGGTCTGTGATTGTGGTCGGCCCGGAACTCAAGCTGCATCAGTGCGGATTGCCTAAGAAAATGGCCTTGGTGCTTTTTGAGCCGTTTATTATCCGGCGCTTGAAGGAAATGGGGGTAGCGCATACAGTCCGTTCCGCCAAAAAGCTGATTGACAAGCAGTCTGATGAGGTCTGGGCGATTCTTGAGGAGATTACTCACGACAAGACCGTCATGCTGAATCGTGCGCCTACCTTGCATCGTTTGAGCATTCAGTCGTTTGAGCCTACCCTGGTAGAGGGAGAAGCGATTCAGGTTCATCCGCTGGTATGTACGGCGTATAATGCGGACTTTGACGGCGATCAGATGGCGGTCCACGTGCCGCTTTCCATCGAGGCTCAGATTGAGTCCCGGTTATTGATGCTCTCGCCTCATAACGTTTTCTCGCCCTCGAGTGGGCGTCCCGTAATGACTCCCACCCAGGACATTGCTTTAGGGATTTATTACCTGACCTCCTCTGCGCAGAAGGATCGCATTAAAGAGGTGCGCCGGAAAAAAGAGGGCAAGGCCCAGGCACAGGAGCGCCTTCCCATTTTCTCGGAGGCCAGTGAAGTTCGGCTGGCCTACGATGATGGCGCCTTGAAGATCCATCACCGGATTCGTTTCAAAAACCCGGACTTCAAACGGACAACCGTGTTTGGTGATACCAATTCCAAGATGTTGGTGACCACCGTCGGGCGTGTATTTTTCAACGAAATCCTGCCTGACACCCTTGGGTTTGTGAATCGCTGCTGCGATAAATCATTCCTGGGTAAATTGATCTGGCACTGCTACCGCCAGAGCGGTAATGCGGTGACCGTGCGGGTGCTGGATAGCCTGAAGAACATCGGGTTTGAGCATGCGACCTTGGCCGGAATTTCCATCGGCTTGTCTGACATGATTATCCCGGCTGAAAAGGAAGAGATCATTGCCAAGGCTCATAAGGCGGTAGCTGAAGTCGAGAGTCAGTACCGTCGCGGTATCATTACGGACGGGGAGCGATACAATAAGATTGTTGATATCTGGACCCAGGCTACGGAAGAAACTTCCAACGCCATGTACCGTGCCATCGAAGAAAACGGGGATAGTGATGAAGCTAATCCGATTTTCATGATGGTGGACTCGAAGGCGCGTGGTAGTCGTCAACAGATCCGGCAGTTGGCGGGTATGCGTGGCTTGATGGCCAAGCCGTCAGGTGAAATTATTGAGCGCCCCATTGTTTCGAACTTCCGTGAGGGTTTGAGCGTGCTTGAGTATTTCATCAGTACGCACGGTGCTCGTAAGGGCTTGGCGGATACCGCTCTCAAAACGGCTGACGCCGGGTATCTGACACGTAAATTGGTGGATGTGGCCCAGGATGTGAGAATCATTGAGCAGGATTGCAATACCCTGAACGGGATTGAAGTCAAGGCGATCGGGGAGGGCGACGAAAACGTGGTGTCACTGGCGGATCGGCTCAAGGGGCGGACCGCGCTGAATGATATTGTCAATCCGGTCACTCGCGTAGTGATTGTTCCTGCGGGGGGACTGATTGATGAAGTCGTGGCGGAAGTGATCATGAATGCGGATATTGAGAAGGTTCGTATCCGCAGTGTTCTGACCTGTGAATCTAAGCGCGGTATCTGCGCGAAATGTTATGGGAGGGATTTGTCGAATGGCAGTCCTGTGGAAATCGGTACGGCCGTGGGCATTATTGCCGCCCAGTCGATCGGTGAACCGGGTACGCAGTTGACGATGCGTACCTTCCATATCGGGGGTACTGCTAGTGCCGTATTCAAACAGCCACATGTGATTTCGAAGCATGATGGAACGATCCAGTACACGAACATGCGTACGGTCGTGAATGATCAGGGAAGCTTTGTCGTCCTGAATAAGAATGGCTCGGTCGGTGTATTTGATGACACCGGTCGGGAAGTGGAGCGTCACTCGATTGCGATCGGGGCGCTTATTGCCGTGGCCGATGGGGGGCATGTTAAAAAGGGGCAGAGCTTCATCGAGTGGGATCCGTACAGTGTGCCGATTCTGGCCGAAAAGCCCGGCACCGTGCATTTCCAGGGTTTTATCGAAAATGTAACTGTCAAAAAAGATATCGATCAGTCGACGGGGCTGATGGGCACAGTGGTGCTGGAGCATAAGGAAGATCTGCATCCGCAGATTGTTGTGTCTCATGCCAATCATGATCCCGCTTCCATTTATAATATTCCCGCCGGCGCTCACGTTATGATCAAGGATGGCAAGAAAGTTGCCGCCGGCGAGGTCCTGGCCAAGACGCCTCGCAAAGAGTCGAAGACAAAGGATATTACAGGTGGATTGCCTCGTGTGGCGGAATTGTTTGAAGCTCGGCGTCCGAAGGATGCGGCGGAAATCGCAAAAATCGACGGGATTGTTGACTTCGGTGCCAATCAGCGTGGACGGCGCTGTTTGCTGATTCGCGACTCGGTCACCAGCGACGAGGAGCAGCATTTGATCCCGATGGGCAAGCATATTGTGGTCTACAAGGGAGACTATGTGCAAAAGGGGCAACAGTTGACGGAGGGCCCCATTGTTCCCCAGGAAATTCTCGAGATTTGCGGACCGCAGGAGCTTCAGGAGTATCTGGTCAATCAGGTCCAGGAGGTGTACCGCCTGCAGGGCGTTGAGATCAATGACAAGCACATTGAAATCATCGTGCGGCAGATGTTGCGCAAGGTCAGGATTACCGATGCCGGCGACACTGATTTTCTGTGGGGTGAGCAGGTTGAAAAGCAAGCGTTTCAGGAGGTCAATGCGAAAGCATCGGCTGAAGGGAAGCGCGCGGCGGAAGCATCACCGGCTCTGTTGGGAATCACCAAGGCCGCTCTGGAGACCGAAAGTTTTATTTCGGCAGCCTCCTTCCAGGACACCACCCGGGTGCTCACGGAAGCCGCGACTTTGGGACGCATCGACACATTGTATGGTTTCAAGGAGAATGTAATTATGGGGCATTTGATACCGGGCGGGACGGGTTTCCCGATGTTCCGGAATATCAAATTAGTGCCTCTGGCTGAGCCGATTCCCGAAGAGGATCTGCGCCAGGAAAGCGAAGAGTTAAAGAAGGCCAAAGAGCTGCTGGGATAAAGCTTGACAGGAACGTGGTGCTTCGGGCATCTTTACACGCTTTGCGTTAATAAGGGATAACGAAATTTATGCCAACGATCAATCAACTTGTGAAATACGGACGTAAACAGGTCCGGTACAAAAGTAAATCGCCCGCGCTGAAGAATTGCCCTCAGCGCCGGGGTGTATGTCTCTCAGTGAAGACGCAGACGCCCAAGAAGCCGAACTCGGCGTTACGTAAAGTAGCGCGTGTTCGTCTAACTAATGGCGAAGAAGTAACGGCTTATATCCCGGGCGAAGGGCACAATTTGCAGGAGCATAGTGTTGTGCTTGTCCGTGGCGGGCGTGTCAAGGACTTGCCCGGTGTCAGGTACCACATTGTTCGTGGAACGTTGGACACATTGGGCGTTGATGGACGGCACAGGGGCCGTTCGAAATATGGCGTCAAAACACCGAAAAAAGCGTAGGACGGCGCAAGATTATGGGACGAAGACGAAGAGCAGTGCGGCGGACGGTTGACCCGGATCCGAAGTATAACAGCGAGCTGGTCGGCCGGCTTGTCAACCACTTGATGAAGGTGGGAAAAAAATCGGTTTCGGTTAATATTGTTTATGATGCCTTGAAAGTCATCCAGGAGAAACATCCTGATGGCGATCCCTTGGAGATTATCCTTCGGGCTATCAGCAATGTGAGTCCGAAAGTTGAAGTCAAGTCCCGCCGTGTGGGTGGCGCGACGTATCAAGTACCTGTCGAAGTGTCTCCTGATCGCCAGGGGGCCTTGGCCATGCGCTGGATTATGCAGTACGCCAAGACGCGGAAGGGTGTTCCGATGCGCCGGGCTTTAGCGCAGGAAATTTTAGATGCATATGCCGAACAGGGCAATGCGATCAAGAAACGCGACGAAACGCATAAGATGGCTCAGGCTAATAAGGCGTTTGCGCATTATCGATGGTAATGATGACATGATCACAGTTCCCGTCGTCTTATCGGGCGACGGGACTTGTTTGTTTGCAGACCACAATGGAAACCGTTTTGGAACAGAATAAAAAAAGTGGATCAACAGGGGAGCCTCGCTCGCGTGAAGCGGCGGATCGCCTCCGGCCGCTTTCTGACGTCCGTAATATCGGGGTCATTGCCCACATTGATGCGGGTAAGACCACGACGAGCGAGCGGATTCTGTTTTATGCCGGCCGCGTGCATCGCATGGGGGAAGTGCACGACGGGACGGCTGTGATGGATTGGATGCCTCAAGAGAAAGAGCGGGGGATTACGATCACCAGTGCCGCGACCATGTGTTTTTGGCGCGACCATCAAATCAATCTGATCGACACTCCCGGACATGTTGACTTTACGGTTGAGGTCGAGAGGTCATTGCGCGTGTTGGATGGCGCGGTGGTGGTGTTTTGCGGCGTCGGCGGGGTCCAGCCTCAGTCGGAAACTGTTTGGCATCAGGCTGATCGCTATCACGTTCCCCGTATCGCTTTCATTAATAAAATGGATCGCGTGGGCGCAGATTTTGATGAGGTGGTCGGTCAGATTCGCAGCCGGCTTGGAGCCCTGCCTGTGCCGGTTCAGATCCCCTGGGGGAAAGAAGATCATTTCAAGGGTCTGGTAGATCTGGTTACTATGCAGACTGTTTCGTTTGATGACACCACATTCGGTTCTACGCTGACCTATTTGCCCATCCCCTCGGATCTGGCGGTAGAGGCGGAGCGGGCCCGTGCGACCCTGATTGAGGTTCTTTCAGAGCATGACGAACAGGTGTTTGAGTCCTATCTGGAGTGTCCGGATGTTCCTCCCGCCATCATGAAGGCTGGTTTGCGACGCGCCACGTTGGCGCGGAAGATCACTCCTGTGTTATGCGGGTCTTCATTGCGTAATAAAGGTGTTCAGCATTTGCTGGATGCCGTCGTTGACTTTCTTCCGTCCCCGCTGGACGTTCCTGCGATACAAGGGGAGCATCCCAAAACGCGTGAGGTGCTGACGCGTGAAGCGGATGATTTTGAGCCCCAGAGTGCGTTGGTTTTCAAGTTGATGAGTGACCCCTACATGGGTCGCATGGCGTTTGTCCGCGTTTATTCCGGACAGATCAAGCAGGGGCAGAATGTATTCAACCCCCGCACGAAGAAGCGGGAACGGGTGATGAAGCTGGTGTTTCTGCATGCGGATGACCGGAAAGATGTGGACGTCATACATGCGGGCGAGATCGGTGCGATTATCGGCCTGAAGAATGTGACGACCGGGGATACGCTGTGTGTCGAGAATGCGCCGGTTGAGCTTGAGCGCATCCGGTTCCCTGAGCCGGTCATTTCGATGGCCATCGAGCCAAAATCACAGGCGGACCGGGACAAGCTGAATGATGCCTTGAGTGCGCTGGCGGCTGAAGATCCGACGTGTGTGGTGACAAAAGACCCTGATTCGGGGCAAACCCTGCTGAGCGGGATGGGTGAGTTGCATCTCGAGATTTTGAAGGATCGCATGTTCCGGGAATATAAAGTCCAGGCCAATGCCGGACGTCCGATGGTCTCTTATCGGGAGACCATTACTGCCCGGGGACATGGGGTGCACCAGTTTGATCGTGACATCGGCGGGCAGCGCCAGTTTGGTGAAGTGGTGCTTGATGTTGAACCGGCCGCACGCGGCGCGGGCATCGAGATTGAATTTGAAGTGTCTCAGAACCGGATCCCTTCGGACTTCAGGGCTAGTGTTGAAGAGGGGATTCGTGACGGGCTGACAACAGGTGTCCTGGCCAACTATTCGTTGGTGGATGTAAAGGTGCGGGTGGTGGGCGGAGATTTTCGCGATCAGGAATCCACGGAGGTGGCGTTCCGGACAGCGGGAGTCATGGCATTGCGGGAGGCGGTTAAAATCGCCAAGCCGGCAATTCTAGAGCCGATCATGTCTCTGGAAATTTTAGTTCCAGCGGAGCATCTGGGTGATGTGCTGAACGATGTGAGCGCCAGGCGCGGCCATGTTCAGAATATGGTTGGGAAAGAAACTGTGCAGGTGATCCATGCGCGGGTTCCGCTGGCGGAACTTTTCGGTTACTCTACTGCGATCCGGTCATTAACCCGGGGGCGTGCGAGTTACACAATGGAGCCGGCCTGTTTTGATGTGGTGCCGGAGGCGATACAAAAGCAACTTCTGGAACGGTGAGTGAATGATGGAAAAGCAACGAATACGCATACGTTTAAAAGCCTACGATTATCGGGTACTGGATCAATCCGTATCAGATATTGTGGAGACGGCGAAAAGGACGGGAGCCCGGGTCGTTGGACCGATTCCCATGCCCACGCGCATCGAGAGTTATAGCGTCAACCGAAGTGTTCATGTCGATAAGAAGTCGATGGAACAATTTGAAGTTCGCACGCATAAACGGTTGTTGGACATTGTGGAGCCGACCGCGAGAACGGTGGATGAGTTGAAAAAACTCAACATGCCGGCCGGCGTAGATATAACGATCAAGATTTAAGCAGGTAGCCATGCAAGGGATACTCGGAAAAAAAATTGGAATGACAAGGGTTTTTGGCAGTGAAGGCCAGCAGACTCCTGTTACAGTAATTGAGGTGGGCCCATGTGTCGTCGTCCAGCGGAAGACCAAAGGTTGCGACGGGTATGATGCGCTCAAGCTCGGGTTTGACGAGGTGAAAGCCTCGCGTGCAAATAAACCCCATAATGGGCAGTTTACAGCTGCGAAAGTGAAGCCGCAGCGGTTCTTGCGAGAGTTCCCTGTAACTCCAGGAGATGAGTCGAAGGTGGGAGATACCATTACCGCCGCCATCCTGGAAGGTGCCCTGTATGTGGATGTCGTCGGGGTGACAAAGGGGCGCGGGTTTGCTGGTGTTGTTCGTCGTTTCAGGATGGCGGGCGGACCGATGACTCATGGTGGTCACTCCAAGCGTCGTGTCGGATCCATCGGTTGCCGTTCGTATCCCGGTCGTGTCCACAAGGGCAAGCATATGCCTGGTCACATGGGGAATGTGCGGGTAACCACGCAGAATTTACAGGTTGTCCAACTGCGGGCGGGCGAGAATCTGATCCTTGTTAAAGGCGCGATTCCGGGACCCGTTGGGGCAATGGTTGAGGTACGAAAAGCATTGAAAAAGACGAAGGCAGGGCAGGTTAAATGAGCAAGCTTTCAGTCTATGACATGAAGGGATCCTCGTCGGTGAAGGTTGACTTTCCTGATGAGTTGCTGACGACCAAGGGGCAGCAGGCGGTCCATGATGTGGTGATCGCCTACCAGGCTGGTATCCGTGCCGGCACGGCGAATACACTGGGTAAAGGGGATGTTGCGGGTAGCAACAAGAAGCCCTGGAAACAAAAGGGAACGGGTCGGGCCCGCGCGGGGTATCGTCAGTCTCCGGTCTGGCGTGGTGGTGGTGTGGCACATGGCCCGCATCCCCGGAGCTATGCCAAGAAGGTGCCCGTCAAGGTGGCGCGTCTGGCGTTCCGCCGTGCGTTCAGTGATCTGGTGCGTGAAGATCGTATCCGGGTGCTGGATCAGCTTGTCTTCGCTGAGCCCAAAACCAAAGTGGCTTCCATTCTGCTCAAAACGCTAGGTCTGACGAACGGCGCGCTGGTTGTCGTTGACGTATTGAACGATAATCTGGTATGTGCCTTCCGTAATTTGACGAATGTTGAAGTGACGACGGCTAAAGACGTGAGCACGTTTCAGTTGATTCGCTATCCCGTGACAGTGGTGACGCGTGCCGGCATGGACGGGTTGCGCGTGCGTCTTGAAGGTGAAGCGGGGAGAAAATCATGAAGAATGCGCTTTCAGCGGTACGCGGCCTGCACATTACCGAAAAGGGATCATTGCTGGCCGCTCAGAACAAGTATCTTTTTAAAGTAGATCCGGCTGCCAACAAGCTTGAGATTAAATTGGCTGTCGAGGATTTTTTCAAGGTTAAGGTAGTCAAGGTCAACACCATGAACTACGATGGCAAGAAACGCCGTGAGCGGACGCTTCATTATGGCAAAAAGGCCGACTGGAAGCGGGCGGTTGTTACCTTGAAGGATGGCGATAAGATCGATTTGGAATAGGAAGCACGACATGGCGCTTAAAAGCTACAAACCTACAACGCCGAGTTTGCGTAACACCAAGCTCTCTGCGTTTGATGAAATCACGAAGAGCAAGCCCGAGCGGTCTTTGACTCGGGCCCAGAAGTCCCAGGCGGGACGTAATTCCGCTGGCAGGGTCACCATCCGGCACCGTGGGGGTGGACATAAACGCAAGTTTCGCTTGATTGATTTCAAGCGGAATAAGACGGGCATTCCCGCCAAGGTGCAGGCCATCGAGTATGATCCGAATCGTTCGGCCAATATTGCCTTGTTAGCCTATCGTGACGGGGAAAAACGCTATATTCTGGCGCCGGCCGGCCTGGTGATCGGCGCGATTGTGATGGCGGGCCCGGATGTGGAACCGGTTACCGGGAACATGATGCCGTTGGCTAAAATCCCCCTGGGGCTGCCGATTCATAATATTGAATTAACGGTTGGGGCTGGGGCGCAATTGGTTCGTAGTGCGGGGCAGACGGCGCAGTTGATGGCGCGTGAGGCAGGCTACGCCAGCGTGAAGCTTCCCTCCGGTGAGATCCGGTTGATTAACGCCAATTGCATGGCGACGATTGGTCAGGTTGGTAATATTGATCATAATGGTGTGAAGCTTGGCAAGGCCGGGCGTAAACGCTGGAAGGGGATTCGTCCGACCGTGCGTGGTGTGGCGATGAACCCGGTAGATCACCCGATGGGTGGCGGTGAAGGTCGTACGTCTGGCGGTGGTCACCCTGTGACGCCGTGGGGTCAGCTCACGAAGGGCAAAAAGACCCGGGCGAGACGGAAGGCGTCGAAAAAATTTATTCTTACTCGGAGAAAGTAAACCATGGGCCGTTCACTTAAAAAAGGGCCGTTTGTTGATGAAAAGCTGATGGAGCGCGTCGAGAAGATGAACCGCGCAGGCGAGAAACGTGTTGTCAAGACGTGGTCGCGCCGTTCCATGATTGCTCCCGAATTTGTCGGGCACACGTTGGCTGTTCATAACGGCAAATTGCACATGCCGGTCTATATTACAGAGTATATGGTAGGGCATCGTCTGGGGGAATTTGCCCCGACGCGGGTTTTCCGGAAGCATGGGACGCATACGGATAAGACGGCTGCCAAGTAACGGATGAGAGCGCCGGTCTGTGTAGGTGTATGCATTGCTTCGCTGGGTTTGGCGTGTTTGGCCTCTGATCAGGGGCGGACTGATGAAGAGCTGAAGATCCTGCGGGGGCAAGTGCAGAGTTTAAGTGAATCGTTGGTCTTGGCGAAAATTGAATGTGATGTGTTAAAGGCCCGGTTGGAAACCCGGGCTCATGAGGCGGACGATCCGGCAGGAGAGGGGCTGGGCGGATCGCCGGTGTTAAGGGATAAAAACTATCTGATTTTGGATGTTAACAAAGAGTTGGGCATGGTCATCCTCAACGGAGGGCGTCGGGACGGGGTTAAAGCCGGGCTGATGTTTGAAGTAATAAATGGGGATAAGTCCGTGGCGACGGTTAGGGTTGTGGATTCTCGGTCGGCCATCGCCGGTGCCGTAATTCTGAATCCTGGCCGGGAGTTACCCAAAGTTCAGGATCGGGTGGTTCTGGCCGCCGGATCGAAGAACTAGGAGCGAGTTAATGGAAGTTAAAGCAATAACCAAGTATGTTCGATTGTCACCGCGAAAAGCGCGTGATATGGCGCGGGCGATTCAGGGCATGCCTGTGGCTGATGCAATTAAGACGGTCGAGTTCAGCGAACGTAAGGCGGCGAGGCAGTTGGAGAAGACCATTCGTTCCGCCGTCGCCAATGCTGAAAACAATGCCAAGCTGTTGGCAGACGACCTGAGGGTGAAAGAGGCCACGATTGGAGAAGGTCCTGCGATGAAGCGTTTTTGGGCGCGGTCGCGTGGCATGGTGAGCCGGATTCGGAAACGAACCAGCCATATTACAATCGTGTTGTCGGATGGTAAGTGACCGGTAAACACCGGATGACGTGAAAGGAGCATTGTTTTGGGACAGAAAATCAATCCGATTGGATTAAGGATTGCGGTCAGCAAGGCCTGGAAGTCGCGCTGGTTTGCGGATAAGCGCGTATTCGGCACCCTGCTGAATGAGGATCTGACGATTCGTGATCTTGTGAAGAAGCGTCTCGATGCAGCGGCGGTTGCCGAGATTATTATTGAGCGATATGCGAATCGGGTCAGGGTTACGATTTGTACCGCCCGACCGGGTATTGTCATCGGGCGTAAGGGACAGGACCTGGACCGTATTCGTGATGAAATCGCGAAGTTGACGGGCAAGGAGATCTATCTCGAGATCCGGGAGATCCGGAGCCCTGACACTAATGCCCAGCTGGTGGCCGAGAGTGTGGCTCTGCAGATGGAACGACGTGTGTCGTTCCGTCGGGCCATGAAGCGCGCCATCAAAATGGCCATGGAATTAGGCGTTAAGGGGATCCGGATCAAGGTGTCCGGTCGCCTGGGTGGCGCCGAGTTGTCCCGCGTGGAATGGTATAAAGAGGGTACGATCCCGCTGCATACCCTGCGCGCCAATATTGACTACGGTTTCGCTGAAGCGCGGACCACGGCTGGTAAAATTGGCGTCAAAACGTGGATTTGTAAAGAGAAGGATGAGCCTGAAAAGGCAGTAAGGGGACGATCAAATGCCTCTTATGCCTAAACGCGTGAAGCACCGTATGGTGCACCGTGGGTCCCGCAAGGGAAATGCTCAGTCAGGGAATGCTCTGGCTTTTGGTGAATACGGGTTAAAGGCGCTTGATCGGGCTTGGGTTAAAGCCAATCAGATTGAAGCCTGCCGTGTGGCCATGAACCGCAATATGAAGCGGCGCGGCAAGGTGTGGCTGCGCATCTTCCCGGATAAGCCGGTGAGTAAGAAGCCTCTTGAGACCCGGCAGGGCAAGGGGAAGGGTGATCCTGAATTTTGGGTCGCCGTGATTTTGCCCGGAACAATGATGTTCGAAGTGGACGGTGTTTCGGAGCAGTTGGCTAAGGAATCGTTGCGTCTGGCGGCGGCAAAGTTGCCGATTCGGACAATGTTTGTTAAACGGCACCACTAAACAGGGCCAAACAGGACAGGGGTGCGGACGCTATGAAGGCCGCTAAACTGAGAGAAAACAACAAAGAAGAACTCGTGCAGCAATGCTCCGACATGGAGAAAGAATTGCGTACGTTGAAAATTCGTAAATCGGCGAGCCAGATCGAACAGCCATCGCGCATTAAGAGCTTGCGACGGGATATTGCCCGTGCGCAGACGGTGATGAGCGAACGGCGTCGCCAGCAAGGTTGATGATTATGGCAGACACGGAAACCAATCGGGCGCTTCGCAAGGAACGGACTGGTATTGTGGTCAGTTCGGCGATGCAAAAGACTATTGTGGTGCGCGTGGAGCGGACGACCCGTCATCCCTTGTATGGGAAAGAGATGACGCAGGCCAAGAAATATCATGCGCATGACGAAGAGAACACAGCCAAAGTTGGCGATAAGGTGCGGATCGTTGAGACGCGCCCCTTAAGCAAACTTAAGCGCTGGCGTCTCCTCGAAATTGTGGAAGCGGCTAAACGCCAGTAACTGGGTGAACGACCATGATTCAAGAAGAAACAAACCTTGATGTTGCTGATAATACCGGGGCGCGGAGCGTGAAGTGCTTCCGGATCATCGGGCAGCGCAAGACGTATGCTCACATCGGTGATTTGATCCGGGTTGCGGTCCAGGAGGCCCAGCCGACGGGATTGGTAAAAAAAGGGCAGGTTTGTCGGGCGATTATTGTCCGGACAAGCCAGCCGATCCGCCGTTCTGATGGTTCGGCCCTTCGGTTTGACAACAATGCCGTGGTGCTTGTGGACGAGAAGCTTAATCCTATCGGAACCCGTATTTTCGGGCCGGTCGCGCGTGAGCTTCGCGATAAGTATATGAAAATCGTCTCACTTGCCCCCGAAGTGTTGTAAGAAGAGGAATATATGAATATCCGACGTAACGATATCGTTGTGGCCACACGGGGCCGTGACAAGGGTAAGCAGGGAAAGGTGCTTCAGGTTGTGGTTGGGAAGCACCGTGCGATTGTTGAGGGCCTGTGCATGGTGACCAAACATCTTCGGAAGTCCCAGGACAATCCGAAGGGGGGCATTGTGCAGAAGGAGGCTTCCATTGCGATAGCCAACCTGATGGTCTACTGCCCGCAGTGCAAGAAGGCGGTCCGCGTAAAGCGTGTGGCCGAGGGTGACAAGCGGCTCCGCAAGTGCAAAAAATGCGGCCAAGCATTTGACTCGTAAGGTGGTCTATGACGGGACTTAAGAAGAAATATAAAGAAGAAGTTGTGCCGGCGTTGATGAAATCGCTGGGTTGCAAGAATGTGATGGATGTTCCGCGCCTGCTGAAGGTGACCATTAATATGGGCTTCAACTCGACGGTTGACAAAGATCAGATTCGCGCTATTTCTGACGACCTGGGGACGATTTCAGGGCAGAAGCCGGTCATCACCAAGGCACGTAAGAGCATCTCGAATTTCAAGTTGCGCCAGGGCATGCCGGTGGGCGCGAAGGTAACCCTTCGTGGCGACCGGATGTTTGAATTCATGGAGCGACTCATTCATGCCGCTTTACCCCGTATCCGCGATTTCCGCGGTTTGCCGGTAAAAGGGTTTGATGGACGGGGAAGCTACACCTTTGGTCTTCAGGAGCAGTCTATTTTTCCTGAAATTGAACCGGATGATGTTAAAAAGGTGCAGGGAATGAACGTGACGATTGTCACATCGGCGTCAACGGATGCACGGGCTCGTGAACTGCTCACGATGGTCGGTATTCCATTCATGAAGTCGAATAAGTAGAACACGGCAGGGAGGACGTTCTTTTGGCTAAGAAATCACAGGAAGTCAAGGCGAGCCGCACGCCGAAGTTTAGCACTCGTCGCTATAACCGCTGTAAGCGCTGCGGGCGACGACATGCTTTTATGCGCAAGTTCCAGGTATGCCGTATTTGCTTCCGGGAACTGGCATCAACGGGGATGATACCCGGAGTAATTAAGGCGAGCTGGTAAATTGGAGAGCCTATGAGTTTGTCGGATCCTATCAGTGACATGTTGAATCGCATCCGGAATGCTTCGGGTGCGGGCTTGAAAACGACTGACATCAGCCATTCAAAGATGAAGGGCGAGATTGCGGTTATTTTGAAAAAGGAAGGCTATGTCCGTGACGTCACCGTCGAGGGACAAGGCCGTGAAAAAGTGTTGAGAGTGGTATTGAAATATGATGCCAGTCGCAGTCCGACCATTAGAGGGTTGCGCAGGGTTAGCAAGCCGGGGCTCAGGCGCTATGTGGGATTTGACGAAATTCCCCTGGTGTTGGGTGGCATGGGTGTATCAATTTTAAGTACCCCGTCCGGAATCGTGACGGATAATGAAGCACGGCGGAAGCGCGTGGGCGGAGAGTTGCTCTGTCAAGTCTGGTAAGTCGGGCGTTTCTTAAGTAACTGTCGCTTGAAAGGCGGCAGGTAACCAAATTTAAACAGGGGAAGAGAATGTCTAGAATCGGTAAGAAACCGATAGCTATCCCGAAGGGCGTAACGGTCCTCGTGAGTGGCGGGACGGTATCGGCTAAGGGTCCTAAGGGTGACTTGGTGACGAAACTTCCTCCGTCCATCAAGGCGGAAGTGAAGGATTCTAATATCATCGTGAGTACGGATGAAGATACGGTACGGGGACATAGCTTCCATGGACTGGGTCGGAGTCTGGTGGCGAATATGGTCCTGGGCGTGGACAAGGGCTATTCGATTGAGCTTGAACTCCAGGGCGTCGGATTCCGTGCAGCCGTGCAGGGCAGCAAGCTGACGATGAATATTGGCTATTCAAGTCCCGTGGTGCATGAGGCGCCGGCGGGTATTACAGTGGCGGTTAAGGATAGTGTGATAACGGTTGGGGGCGCGGATAAGCAGCTCGTCGGTGATGTTGCGGCGCGTATCCGGTCCTATTATCCGCCCGAGCCCTATAAGGGCAAGGGAATCCGTTATAAGGGCGAACATGTCCGGCGTAAGGCCGGTAAGACGGTGGCCTAACGTATGAAAACAGTCGACAGAAAAGAAAATCGTGCACGCAGGCACTCAAGAATCCGCAAGAATATCGCCGGAACGGCGGACCGCGCACGGATGTGTGTGATGGTTTCCAACAAGCATATCTATGTGCAGCTTGTGGATGATGAAAAGGGAGTGACGTTGGCCTCGGTGTCATCATCTGGTAAAGATGGTGTTGGCAAGAAAAACACCGAAGGCGCCAAGTTGCTCGGAAAACGGTTGGCGGAAATTGCCACGGAAATGGGCGTCAAAAACGTCGTGTTTGACCGCGGTGGATATAAGTATCATGGCCGGGTTAAGGCGATTGCCGATGCCGTACGTGAGGCAGGGTTTAAATTCTAGCCCTAGAAAGCAAGAGCACACTGTGATGAAAGAACGAACAAGGGCGGATAGCAAGTCAGACTCCTCCGGGGAAGTCGAGGAGCGTGTGGTGTTTGTCAACCGCTGTGCAAAAGTGGTTAAGGGCGGACGCCGGTTTAGCTTCAGTGCGATTGTCGTGGTCGGCAACCGCAATGGAATGGTCGGGTACGGATTCGGGAAGGCCAACGAAGTGGCGGACGCAATCCGTAAGGGCGGCGAAATCGCCCGTCGGAGCATGATCCATGTGACGCTCAAGGACCGGACTATTCCGCATGAGGTTACAGGGCAGTGTGATGGCGGTTATATTTTGTTGAAGCCCGCCTCCCAGGGTACCGGCGTTATTGCCGGTGGCGGGATGCGCGCGGTGCTCGAGCTTTCTGGGATTCATGATATCCTTGGCAAGTCTCTGGGGAGCGGAAACAAGGTTAACGTGGTTAAGGCAACCATTAACGCGCTGGAGTCCTTGCGGTCTCGGGATGAGATCATGGCGGGGCGGCAGAACTAATCACTAATCATTTGATCCGATAGGTAACATATACGATGAACTTGCATTCATTGAAGAATACAACGGGCGCAAAATCAACACGAAAGCGTCTTGGACGGGGCGTGGGCTCCGGGCTGGGAAAGACCTCCGGTCGGGGGCACAAGGGGCAGTTCGCACGATCAGGTCACAAGCATAAGCTTGGGTTTGAAGGTGGCCAGATGCGCCTGATCCGGCGCATCCCGAAGCGTGGCTTTACGAATATTTCTCGCAAGGAATTCCTGCCCGTGAACGTGGCGGCACTGAACGTTTTTGACGCCGGTACCGAGGTGACCCCTGAGCTGATGAAAGCACGGGGTATGGCCAACGGGTTGGCGGACGGGATTAAGATCCTGGGGAACGGTTCGATCACGAAAAAACTGGTCGTGAAGGCGCATGCGTTTAGTGCCGATGCCAAGTCGAAAATCGAGGCAGCTGGCGGAACCTGTGAGATTGTCACGTAAGGGAAATGAGATTGCGACATGCTTTCTGCGTTTACGAACAGTTTTAAGATTCCTGAGTTGAGGTCCCGCATATTATTTACGCTGGGCCTGATCTTCATTTGCCGCCTGGTGGCACATGTCCCGACTCCCGGGGTCGACGCAGTCGCGCTACAGCGTGTCGTTGCGGATATTGAGAAAAGTGCAGGAGGTGGGGTCCTGGGCTTGCTTGATATGTTCAGCGGGGGTGCCTTGAGTAATTGCGCGGTAGGAGCGTTAGGGATTATGCCCTATATTAGCGCCTCCATCATTTTGCAACTACTCAGTGCGGTGGTCCCGGTGTTAGGTCGGCTGAAGCTCGAAGGCGACACCGGACGTCAAAAGCTGACGCAATACACCCGTATGCTGACAGTGTTTTTGTGCATCATTCAGGGCTGGTTTATGGCTGCGACGCTTGAAAATCCAGCCATGCTGGGTCTGCCGGAGGGGACCGGCCTTGTGCTGAATCCCGGTCTGGGCTTTAAGTTAATGACCATTGTGACGATGACGACAGGCACGATTTTCATCATGTGGTTGGGTGAGCAGATCACTCAGCGCGGAATCGGGAACGGGATTTCACTGATCATCACTCAGGGAATCATCAGCCGCCTGCCTGCCGCGGTCGCCTATGTCATTCAGATGTTTCATGTGGGTGAGGATGGCCTCCGCCAGTTCAATCCGGTATTCCTGATCGTCCTGATTATCGCGCTGTTCGGCGTGGTGGCGGGAACAATCATGCTCACACAAGGGCAGCGTAAGATCCCGATTCAGTACGCCAAGCGGGTGGTGGGTCGAAAAGTGTATGGCGGGCAGAGCACATTCATGCCTCTGAGGATTAATTACTCGGGAGTGATGCCTATAATCTTTGCCCAGTCGATCCTGATGTTCCCGGCGATCCTGTTGCGACGGATTCCGGGTGATTTCGCGCAAACACTGGCGGATCATCTGACGATGGATACGGGTTTGTATATGGTGCTTTATGGGATCATGATTCTCTTCTTCTCCTATTTCTGGGTGGCGACCCAGTTCAATCCCGTGCAGATTGCCGACGATTTGAAGAAATACGGGGGCTATGTTCCGGGGGTGCGTCCGGGTGGGCCCACGGCGGAGTTTTTGGATATGACCATGACGAAGATTACACTGGCGGGAGCGATTTTCCTGACGATTATTGCCGTGATCCCCTCTGTGATGAACCGTCAGTTTGGTGTTCCGTGGTTGGTTTCCTCGTTTTTCGGCGGCACCAGCTTGTTGATTACCGTGGGGGTGATGTTGGATACCATGCGACAAGTCGAATCACATCTGCTCATGCGGCATTATGACGGCTTCCTGCATAAAGGTAAACTGCACGGCCGGCGGTAAAAGCGGAATTTTGGGTTACCACGACGATGAAAACAATTATTCTACTTGGGGCACCGGGCGCGGGTAAAGGTACCATTGCTGAAGGGATACGCAGCGAGAGTGCGTTTATCCATGTGTCTACCGGCGATATGCTGCGTGAGGCGGTCAAGAACGGAACCGTTGTCGGGCGTCAGGCCGAAGGTTACATGAAACGTGGCGAATTGGTGCCGGATGATGTGATTGTCGGCATTGTGGAAGAGCGTCTGGAGCGGGGGGCGCGCGATTTAGCATATATGTTCGACGGATTTCCGCGAACGTTGGATCAGGCGCGATTGCTGGATGAGGCCCTGGCCAGGTACGCTTCGAAAGTGGATATGGTATTTCTTCTGGATGCGCCCCGTGACTTGTTATTGGCCCGCTTAACGGGACGGCGGGTGTGCCGCAAGTGCGGCCAGAGCTACCACGTCATCAATATCCCGCCGAAACAGGCAGGGCTGTGCGATTTGTGCGGAGGCGAGCTTTATCAACGAGCGGATGACAGTGAGGCCACGATTTTGAACCGGTTAGAGGTATATGCGAAGCAGACGGAAAGCCTTATTTCATATTACGAGAAAAAAGGCGTTCTTGTCAGGGTGGATTCCGCCAGGCAGAGACAGGCGACGGTGGCGGAGATTCTGGCGGCAGCCAAGCCGCTGATGGCTTCATGATCATTCTCAAGAATCGGGATGAGATTGGCAAGATGCGGCAGAGTGGTCGCATCGCGGCCTGTATCAGGGAGGAACTCGCGCGATTTGTGTCGCCGGGGATCACGACGCGGGAATTGGATGCCAAGGCCGCGCAGTTGATTGCGGCCATGGGAGCGAAAAGCGCCTTTTTAGCGTATCGTGGCTATCCCGGGAATGTATGTATTTCGATAGATTCGGAAGTGGTTCACGGGATTCCCGGTGATCGCCGGATTGAAATCGGACAGATTGTCAGCTTGGATGTCGGGGTGGTGTTCGGTGGGTTTATCGGGGACACCGCCACAACGGTGATGGTCGGGGTAACGGATCCAGAGATCATCCGTTTGGTTCGGTCGACCGAGCTGGCGCTGAAGGCGGGAATTGAGAAGGCGCGTGCCGGCAAGAGGCTGGGAGATATTTCCCATGCTGTCGAAGCGACTGTGGTGCAGGCAGGATTTTCGGTGGTGCGTGATTTTGTTGGGCATGGGGTGGGGCGGAAGCTTCACGAAGATCCGCAAATTCCGAATTTTGGTACCGCAGGAGCAGGGCCAAAATTGAAAGTTGGCATGACGCTGGCGATTGAGCCCATGGTGAATATGGGAGGCAGCGGGGTGAGTGTGTTGGGTGATGGGTGGACCGTCTGTACGGTGGATGGCAGGCCTTCAGCGCATTTTGAGCATACAGTGGCGATCTGCGAGGATGGCCCTGAAATCTTGACAGCGGTGTGAGCCGTTGTTTGGATTTAGCATTTTGGTATGGACAACAGGATAGGCCATTGATAAATTGACCAGCTATTTTTGGAATGGAGCCAGAGGATGAAGGTTAGAAGTTCAGTCAAACGGATATGTGAGCGCTGCAAGATTGTGCGCCGCCGGGGTGTGGTGCGAGTGATTTGCACCAATTCACGTCATAAGCAGCGTCAAGGTTAAGGAGAATTTGGGATGCCCAGAATATTAGGTGTTGATATACCAGGGAAGAAGTGCATTGAGTATTCCCTGCGCTATCTTTACGGGATTGGACCAACTAACGCCCGTCAAGTCATTGACGAGGCCAAGATCGACCCGGTGAAAAAAGCCGATGATCTCACGGATGAGGAGTTGGCCCGAATTATTAATGTGATCCAAAATACTTACCGGATTGAGGGTGATTTGCGCCGCGAAGTGGCTCAGAACATTCGCCGTCTGATCAGTATCGGAAGTTACCGGGGTATTCGCCATAAGCGCGGACTCCCTGTTCGGGGCCAGCGCACGAGTACGAATGCGCGTACCCGCAAGGGACCGAGGCGCACGGTGGGTGCGGTTCGCGGAAAAGAAGCACGGGCGGCCGTGAAGAAGTAACAAACAGTATTGAAAAAAGAGGCACGGGTTCGCAATGGCAGACGTTAAAGAAAAAGTTGAAGAAAAGAATGGCGCAAAGCCGGAGGCTGTGGCAGCTCCGGGTCCGGACGCTTTGGCGGCAGGTCCCGAGGGGGCGGCTCGTCCTGTTCGGCAGCAACGCGTCCGTACAGGGCGTGTGGTTCCGTTTGGGATTGTCCATATCCGGGCCACATTCAACAATACGATCATTTCGGTTTCAGACAGTAAAGGTGGCGTGATTGCGTGGAGCACATCAGGTCGTGCGGGTTTCAAGGGATCCCGCAAGAGCACCGCCTTTGCCGCCAGCGTGGTGGCGCAGGAAGTGGCGCGACAGGCGGTTGCACGCGGCATGCAGGAAGTAGAAGTTCGTGTTCAGGGGCCGGGGGCAGGGCGTGAATCAGCGATTCGCGCATTGCAGTCTGCGGGATTGAACCTCACCATGATCAAAGATGTGACGCCTATGCCGCATAACGGTTGCCGCGCTCGCAAACGTCGCCGCGTCTAAAGGCAGATTTTGAGAGAACAGGAGAATTCGAATGGGTAGATATACTGGACCAGCATGCAGACTTTGTCGTCGTGAAGGCATGAAGCTGTTTTTGAAGGGGGATCGCTGCCGCATGGCAAAGTGTCCCATTGAAACCGGGCGTCCGGCTCCGGGTATGCACGGTGCACGTCCTTCCAAGAAGACGGACTATTGTGTGCAGTTGCGCGAGAAACAGCGCTTGCGTCGTTCGTACGGTTTGCAAGAGGGGCAGTTTAAGCTTTTCTTCGAGCGGGCCGCTAGCAAGCGTGGTGTCACGGGTGAAATGTTGTTGCAGTTGCTGGAAATGCGGCTCGACAACCTGGCCTTCCGTCTCGGGTTCGGGGCCTCCCGCCGCGCCGCACGGCAGCTTGTTTTGCATGGACATTTAACGGTTAACGGACGGCGCGCTGATGTGCCTTCCATGACGCTGAAAGTGGGCGACAAGATTGAAGTCAAAGGTCGCAAGCAGAGTCAGGAAGCCGTGAAGCGGCTGGTGGAAGCGAAAGGGCATGAAGCCTCTTCCTGGTTGACCCTGGACAAGGTTGCGCTCAAGGGGGAAGTGCTCCGCATTCCCACACGTGAGGAAATCGCACCGTTGGTCAATGAGCAGTTGATCGTTGAGTTGTATTCTAAGTAAAGATGTTCGTGCCGGGAAGCGGGAAATCCGTTTCTGTGAAAGGGTTGAATCATGCCAATCAGACTGAGTAAATTTGAAATGCCTAAACGGTTAGTGAAGGATGAATCCAGCGCGACGCCGACGTTTGCGCGGTTTGTTGCTGAGCCGTTGGAAGTAGGCTATGGACGCACGATCGGTAACTCCTTGCGCCGGGTATTGCTGTCTTCCCTTGAGGGAGCGGCAATTTCATCCGTTCGTATCGAGGGCGCTCCGCATGAGTTCTGCTCCCTTCCGGGAGTTGTGGAAGACGTGACGGATATTATCCTGAATCTTAAAAAAGTGTTGCTCAAGGCGCAGTCCCGCGAGTCGCGGTTATTGCACCTTAAGGTGAAGGGGCCGCGCGAGGTAAAGGCCAGTGATATTCAAACTGACGGAACCATGGAGGTGTTGAATCCTAATCAGCACATTGCGACCTTGGCGTCGGATGGCGTTTTGGATATGACCCTTGAGGTCCGTGTCGGACGCGGCTTCTGCCCGGCAGAGTTGAATAAGAAAGAGAATCAGGATATCGGGCGGATTCCGATTGATTCGATTTTCTCCCCGGTCAAACGCGTGAATTTTTCAATTGAAAATACCCGCGTGGGACAGCGTACGGATTATGACAAACTGGTCATCGAAGTGACCTCGGACGGGCGGATCTCGCCAGACGATGCCTTGACGGTATCGGCGGCAGTCTTGCGCCACCATCTGGATGTGTTTGTCGACTATGACAAGAATGTCATTGAGTTTGAGGATGTCGAGGCCAAGGTTGATCTCGAGCGTGATCAGATGCTGAAGACACTCAACATGAGCGTCAATGAGATCGAGTTGAGCGTGCGTGCGGCGAATTGCCTGAACAACGCCAATATCACGACGGTAGGCCATCTGGCCCAGAAATCTGAGGCGGAAATGCTGAAGTATCGCAACTTCGGCAAGAAGTCTCTGAATGAAATCAAGGCGAAATTAACGGATCTCGGGTTGAGTCTCGGGATGAAGTTCGACGACGATCTGGTCAAGGCCATGCGAGGGCTTGAGGCTAGTAAAGACAGCGAATAATCCTGTCTGGAATTCGCGGCGAAGTGATGAAAGTGAACGACCGGAGTCAAGGGCTAACGTCCTGACACGGCGTAGGGATGTCGGGAGTCAGCAATGCGTCACAAAAAGAAAATGGTAAAATTAGGCCGGCCTGCAGAAGCGCGTAAGGCGCTGATGATGTCAATGGTTGGCAGTCTTATTGAAGAACAGCGGATCAAGACGACCTTGCCCAAGGCCAGGTTAACCCGTGCGTTGGCAGAGAAGATGGTGACGGTGGCCAAACGGGCCATTGCATCGGGCAAGCCGGAAAAAATGTTGCAGGCGAAACGGAAAGTTCTGGCATTTCTCCGCCACCGTAAGCCGATGCTTAAGTTATTTGACACCATTGCGCCCCAATACAAGGACCGTTTGGGGGGGTATACCCGTATTACCAAGGTCGGTCGGCGGGGGAGCGATAGCTCTGAAATGGCGATCCTTGAGTGGGTCGATCTGGCGATGGTGAAAAAGGGACGTAAGGCCAAAACGGTCGCGGCGGGCACTGATGAGCCTGTGGCCGGGGAAGCCAAAAAGGAATCCTGACCCTTTGTTTCACTGCGGGGCGGGGCTCTCGGGAGCCAACCTTGCATCAGAAGACGCCGATAGCAATGTCGGCGTCTTTTTTTTGGAATGGAGTTGAAAATGGATACACAGATCAGCGAAGGGCAGGAATCCCCCGGCGAAGCGCTTTGGTATGTCTTGTATGTCAAGCCACGCTGTGAAAAAAAAATGGCGGCGTATTGCGAGGTGCACCGGGTAGAGTGGGATCTTCCTCTTCGTGAGGAGACCAAGATCTATCAGCGGCGGAAGGTTACCGTCCATAAGCCTGTCTTCCCTGGTTACGTGTTCCTGCGGTTCCCTGCTCAGGGTAAACTTACGGTATTGAAAAGCAATCTGGTGGTCCGGCTCCTGTCGGTGGAGCATCAGGCCCGGTTTGATCGGGAATTACGGCAGATCCGTCAGGCATTGGAGATCGATCCCACCCTCGACGCTTCCGCGGCCTTTCAGGCGGGCCGGCGGGTGTTGATCAAGAGCGGGCCTTTCGAGGGCGTGGAGGGTGTTGTGCAGGTGGTGAAAGGCAAAACCAAAGTGGTTTTGAATGTAAATATGATCGGGCGCGCAATCGCGGTCGAAGTCGGTATGGAGTTGTTGGAACCTGTGGAGTAAGGGTGGGAGGGACTGTATGGATGTGAGTAAACTGGTCACCCCGTGCTATGTGGTGGATGAGGCAAAACTGGCGGCGAATCTGGCGCGGCTGGATGAGGTTCAGAGGCGGACGGGGTGTAAAATCCTGCTTGCCTTGAAAGGCTTTTCCATGTTTAGCACCTTCCCCCAGATTGCCAAAGTTCTACAGGGCACTGCCGCCAGTTCCCTGAATGAAGCCCGGCTCGGGTTCGAAGAGTTCAAGCGCGAAGTGCATGTGTATGCCCCGGCGTTCCGGGAAGATGAATTTGAAGAGATTCTGAATTACGCCCATCACCTGGTTTTCAATTCATTTGCGCAATGGCATGGCTACAACGCACGAGTCGCCCGCTCAGGCAAACCCATCCGCTGCGGTCTGCGGGTTAATCCCCGTCATTCTGAGGTCAAGGTTCCGCTGTATGATCCCTGTGCGCCGGGATCGCGGCTGGGGATCACCCGTGATCAGTTCGAAGGGCAGGATCTATCAGGGATATCTGGGCTGCATTTTCACACCTTGTGCGAATTGAATGCGGACGCTCTGGCGCGAACGCTGCCGGTGGTCGAGGAAACGTTCGGTTGCTTCTTCGGCGGCTTGAGCTGGATTAATTTCGGCGGCGGGCATCATATTACGCGCTCGGATTATGATGTCGATCTGCTGTGCCGGGTGATTCAGGACTTTCGCGCCCGGCATCCCCATCTTGAGGTCTATATGGAGCCGGGTGAAGCCATCGCGTTGAACGCCGGGGTTCTGGTGACCACCGTTCTGGATATTGTACACAATGCCCTGGATATCGCTATTTTGGACACCTCGGCTGCCGCTCATATGCCGGATGTGCTGGAGAT